>JADFNE010000119.1 GCA_022563535.1 Myxococcales bacterium | reverse complement strand
GCGAAGGTACGCACTCCGCTTCAACGTTGTAATTCGTGAATCGAAAACCTTCGGAGGCGAGGCTATCAATTCGCGGTGTTGCCGCTCCACGCAAAACACCTCCGCCATACACGCCGACTTCGCCGTATCCGAAATTGTCCATCAATACGAGGACGACGTTCGGCTTGTTTGATTTCCCAGACGCAGCCAGGGCTGGGGTCGCGAACGCCAGGGCCGCAATCACAAAGACAGCAATTATCGCGGTTCGAAACCATCTCGACATGATCGCCTCCTGGGGCTAGTAAAATCAACCGGGGTTATCGCTCAACCAACGAGTATCGAGATTATCGCAGCGGTCATAGGGAAGCTAGCGAGACTCTGCTCGTGAACGACATCGTGGACGACCCGGGTGTCTACTACCAGGCGGTGAGCTTAGAAAAAGGAATGACCCGGTAAAGCACGCGGGTCGATCGTGGAGGGGGCAGTACGACTCGGTCATCGTAATCGAGGCGCCGGACGACGAGGCTGCGGCAAAGTTCTCGATCACGGCCGGAGCTCTTGGCAACGTGCGGCTCGAAACCCTGCGCGCGTTCGACGAGGACGAGTATCGCAATCTGGTTCGCGGGCTGTCCTGATCCAACTTCTAGCGACTCTACGACCCGCGTCCTGCGAGGGTCAGGTGGAGGACCGCGCGCTTCCGTCCATCGAGGTCGAGTAGGCGATTCAGGGCGTCGTCCCGAAAGGCGGCGAGGTTTCGGGCGGCGAGACCCGCCGCTTCGGCGGCCAGGTAAATGCGCTGGCCGATGCCGCCCGCTTCGATCAGCAGATCGCGATACATGCGATCGCCCAGGGTCTCGCTGGCGTGCTGGAGATTGCCGACACCGAAGAAGGCCACCGCGCAGCTGCCCGCTTTGTCCTGCCCCAGGCAAGTGCGGACGAGTTGGCCGCGCAGGTCGGCCTTCCGCATCAGCACGAGTCGCGCTCCGTTTGGCTCGTACCGATAGAGGCCGGGGGCTACGGCCGCGACGCGGTGCACCGCGAGCAGCAACTCCACCTCCCCTACCGGAGATAGCGCCGGCTGGCCTACAGCCGCATCGAGGATCCACTCGAGTGCATCGCGCTGCATCACGCGGTCCTCGAAGTGACTGGCCGAGCGTCGATTGCGGATGCTGTCCTCTACCGACATCTCGGGCCGGAGCGTGTCTACAGTATTTAGCCCCCGAGGCGTGAGGACGGGACCCTTGGAAGTACCCTGCGCGACTTCCGCGAGTCGAGTGTTCGCGTGATACCGCTCGGTATCTCCCCAGCCCGCCGGCGCGTTCTTTGCCTCCGCGAATGTTCTCACCACGGGTGATGGCGTCGTCTCCCCCGGATGCCCCACCGCGTGGATTGCGCACACCGCCTCGCGACGTCCGTCGATCCCGAGCAGTGAGTTCAGGCGCTCATCGTGGAAGCGAAGCATTGCAGTGTCGACGAGCCTCGCCGAGCGCGCAACCAGGCGCAAGTTCGCGCCGATGTGCCCCGTGTCGATCAAGGCGTATCGATATCCCCGGTTCGCATAGCGCCAGCCGTAGCGTCCGAAGACATTCGTCAGCAGGACCACGAGCGGCGCGCCCGCGACCAGGCCGGGTCGCTCGAGAGCGCGACTCACCGCATCGATCCCCTGGGCTTGCCGGATCGGCACCAACGCGTGGCTGAGGGGCGCATAGTAATAGACGCCAGGCTCGAGGCCCGTCACCCGCTCGGCCACGACGTAGATCTCCCCTGCGTACAGGGCCCCCGCGGAAGGTGCCGCCCGCAATATCGGCGGCTCGGTCACACCGTTCGTGAAGTGCAGCAGTCGGGAAAGGTCGCTCAGGCCGAGCGCCCCATTCGCGAACCCGTCGGCCGCTCGGAAGTCTCCGATCACGTCGGCCAGGGAGCGTGCTCCGGGACTCGCCGGAGCGGGCAGCGCGATCCGCTCGTGCCCTGTGTACGCCTTCGTGCGTCGCTTCTTGCGGGTCACAGGCCACCACTTCCGACCAACCGGGCCCAACAGAGTGTTTCGGGTCTGCATGTGGATCTCGCTCGTCCACACCGGCTCGAGGGCGTTAGCGCTCCCACCCATAAGCCACGCGGCCGTTCCGGCCAGAAAATGCATGAACCCGCGGCGATCGGTCTGCATGCCGAAACCAGTAGCAGATGACGGCGTGGCGGGGCACGATTCTTGGAGCCAAAGCCATGCGACTCGTGGCGGAAGAGGATATCAATCACTTCACCTTCCAGCGACGCAGGGTCGACGGCGCGTTCAGTTCAATGTTTTGCAGTAGGGGGCGACGACACTATGGAACTCTCTCCCGAGACGATTCGAGATCGACTCGACAACTGGCCAGTTGCACGCCTGGCCACGATCGGCGAAGCCGGTTGCCCCCACCAGGTGCCCATCGTATTTGCTCTGGTGGACGAGTGCTTGTGGTCGCCAGTGGACGGGAAACCAAAAACTGGCGGCGAACTCGCACGCGTTCGCAACATTCGCGCGCGACCCGACGTTGGCCTTCTGCTCGACGAGTACACCAGCGACTGGAAGCGACTCTGGTGGATTCGTATCGAGGGAAAGGCTCGCGTCGTTCAGCCCGGGGCGCCGCAGGAAGATGCTTCATTCCTTGACGCACTCGAGGCTCTACGAGAGAAGTACCCCCAGTATGGGACCGTGCCGTTGGTCCAATCTCCTCCTACGCTGCTGGCATTCGACTCGCTTCAGATTCGCAGCTGGTGCGCCAGCTCGACGGCAACCACACCCCAATAGGCAACGAAGATCTCCGGTCCCTGGCCCCTTCGTTCTGCGATAAACTGTGTCGCGATTCGAGTGAGCAGGAAACACCCTTGAGGACCGAGATGATCAAATATTTTTATCGAGTGGTACTCACAGCGATGTCGATGGCGGTTGCGATTTCGGCGACCGCGCAGGAACTAAAAGTGGGAGCGCCCGCGCCAGAATTTAAACTGGCGGGTTCAGATGGCCAGCAGTACTCGCTGTCCGACTACAAGGGCAAGCAGGCCGTAGCCCTCGCGTTCTTTCCCCAAGCCTTTACAGGTGGCTGAACTCTCCAACTGAAATCGCTGCGTGACAGCGAAAAAGAACTTGCTGAGTTCGATGTGGCCTACTTCATGGCGAGCGTCGATACCGTCGATGAGAACAAGCGGTTCGCCGAAAAGCATCAGGCGAAGTTCCCTCTCCTGTGCGACACCACCCAGGCCGTGACCAAGCTCTATGGCGTCGGAGTGAGGTACGAAGATCAGCTCTACTCCGATCGTTGGACCATCTACATCGACAAGGAAGGGATCGTAAAGAAGGTCGACAAAGATGTTAAACCGAAGACGGCCGGCCCGGATATGCTGAGAATCTTCTCGGAACTGGGCTTCGCCAAACTCCCCTGACCCGACACGCCTTTACACTGCTCCGGCAGGGGCTTCGAAGGCTGCAATGTACCGCTCCCGACAAGTCCTTCAGGAAGCTCCAATCGTCAGTCGTCGAGCGAAAGAAAGTACGTATAAAACTCCGTGTCGCGATCCCAACCTTGGCTTTCGTACAGCGTCTGACCGGGAATATTGGTCACTGCTGTTTGCAGCCTGAGCCAAGCGGCGCCGGTTTCGTCCCCAAGTTGTTTTGCCCGGTTCATCAGGGCCCGGGCAGCTCCTGTGCGGCGTGCACGGGGACTGACAAAGAGGTCTTCAAGCGACCAGACGTTTTTCGCAGCGACGGAACAAAAACTTGGAAAAAGCTGCGTGAAACCAATCGCAGAGCCATCGGGGTCGAGGGCAAGAAAAATGACGGAATCATCGTTTTTCAATCTTGCTTCGATGAAGTTCCTCGCCTTCGTGAGATCGGCAGGCTGCTCGTAAAATTGGCGATACGCATCGAATAATGGTGCGATCAGGTCGAGGTGCGATGGATCGGCGCGGATGATCTCGGTCATGCCTGTGTCCCTATTTGTTTGCTGCAACATTCCGTTGTTCGGTGGAAACTAGTTGCTATGGGGTTGAGTGTGTTGCCCTACTCTATCGAAGTCGTGCATCAATTCGTCTTGTTCAGTGGATTGCGCCGACAGCCGCTATCATGGGGCGGCAATATGAGGCGCAGGTTCTGGCCGGGCAGGTGGACGGGCCCGTACGACCCCGCTCAGTCAGGCATATGAATCCGAGCGACGCGACAGAATCTCACGGTTTCTCTGGAAGCTCACTTCTCAACGCCGGGCTGCTGACCACGATCGCGGCGATTCTGATCCTCGACTTCAATGGCTACCGACGGCTCATGCCGGTGGACGAAGGCCAGTGGCTCTTCTATTCCGATCAGCTGTTGAGTGGTCGAGTGCTCTACAAAGATGTCTGGTATCAGTTCGGGCCTGCCGTTCTCTATGGACTGGTGGGAACGATGCTGATCGCCGGGAAGACGCTGGCCACCGAGCGTGTGTTCTTTTGGCTGTTGAATGTGGCTGGGCTGGCGAGCCTGTACGTATTTTCGACGGTGCTGAACAGGCGAGTCACGCCTCGGTTGGTTCTTTGCCTGGTTGCGCTTCTCAATAGTCTGACCTGCCGACTGATGATGGTCAATCCGGGGTTCCTGTTTCGGCAGTGCTTCAACCTGCTGCCCTTGTTTCTGCTGTTCAAAGCCGCAGCCGGAACCCAGAAGAGCGCAAGGTTGACGTTTTCGGCGGGCGTCCTCAGTATGCTGAGTGTTCTGGTTTCACAGGAAACCGGCCTGTTTTCGTTTGTCGCAAGCTCGGTGTTTCTTGTTCTTCGCAGTCGGGAGTCCGGCACGACGGGAGATTGGCTAAAGCCGCTGGGTTGCTTCGTCGGAGGTTTTCTGCTGGTCGCGGCGCTCTGGTCCGGGTTCTGTCTATCCCAGGGAAGTCTCAAACAATATTTTCTGGTGGGCTTCGGCGAGGTCTTTCTCATGGCCGGCAAGCACCAGAGCGCGCCGTTTCCCGGCCTGTCTACACTCTTTGGAGTCAAAGGCGACCTAGTCGCCTACTACCACTTCGGCCTGACCTACGTTCCCGTACTGACGGCGGTCGTTTCAGGGACCTGGCTCCTGATCAAGAAACAATGGAATGCGCGGGTCATCGCTCTCTGCAGCTACGGGATCTGCACCTTCAGTATTTTGCTCGGCCGTTGCGACATCTACCACTCCACATTTGCGGCCCTGCCTCTGCTTCTGCTTCTGTCCTATGGCTACGAAAACGCGCATGGCATTCGAGACTCCACCGTGCGAACTGTGCGTGTCGGCCTGATTGCCATGTTCTGCGTTTTGATCGCAGTTTCGAATTTGAACAATCTGACGAAGCTGGCCTCAAATTCACGCTTCGCAGCGAAAGTCGAATATGAGGAGCCACTTCCCTATTTAGGGAGTGCGTTGATTCCAGCGTGGCAACATGCGGTGATTCGATTTGCCAAAAGTGCAGTCGAAGAAAACACCGATCCGAATCAAGCGATCTTCGCGTTCTTGCACGCACCTCACCAGTACTTCTTCTTGGACCGCCCTACCCGGACCCGATACGCGACGCCGATTTTTGCCAACAACGAATCTGCCAAGAAAGAAATTCTCGACGACCTGCGGCGGGGAGACTACAAACTATTGGTGTATGAGCGCACTCGGTTTCCCAACATCGACTATGACTACTATTTCTCGGAAATTTTCGACTACGTGCAAGACCGCTACGTCCTCCATTCCGAAATCGCCAACCGAGTTCAGATCTTGAAATTGAAGGAATCGGCCCTGGAGCCACGGGTGCCTCATATGGAATAGTGCCAATACCTGGCACACGTCGCGCGTCCCGTTCAGATCTAGCGTTGCTTGTTTCCTACTCCGGCGCGATCCACGGCTTCGAGGGTTCGGTGTTGAACAGACGCCAGCCGAGATAGCGGTGGAGATCGGCGATCGGGCGATCGAGGCTCACTAAGCTCCCACCCTTTCCGTGTCGCGCTCGCATCCCGCGCTGAACGCGTTCGCACAGCAACGGATCCTCTTCCATCAGCTGATCAAAGACCCCTGACGCGGAATATTCGCTGACAGCGGGAATCGATGCAGTACCCGGGGCTCTCAGTGAGTTCCAGGTTACGACACAGCGGTCCGCTGCCGACGGCAGTATCGCCAGCCAATCCCACGAATCCGCAGTGAGATAACTCACCAGATTCGGCGGGATGGTGAAAATAGGTGTACCGGTGAGTTCGAACTCTCCGAACGCATTCGGATGGTCCGGGCGCTTCACGATGGGAGGGCGCAATTTGCTGGCCGAGATCGACCAGGCGGCAGAACCTTCGATGTAGCGCGAGTCTTTCGTGGCGGAAAATGGTTCGATGGTCTCGCCGTGGACGCGAAATACATGATACCAGTCCATGGCATTTTCGACGATGAGCTTCCAGTTCGCCTTCCATTCCCAGCTGAAGAAATTGCCCGCTTCTTCAAACCGATCGATTTGAAATTTACCGAGATAACGATCGATCCCCGTGAGCCGTTGCGCAAGGGGCGCTGCATCAGAATCCAGATTGATGAAGATGATTCCCGCCCATACCTCGAGCTGAAACTGCGGAAGACAGTGGGCCTCGCGATCGATCTCTACATCGCCAGCGTAGGGTATGCCTTTCAACTTACCCTTCGTATCGTAGCTCCAAGCGTGATACGGACAGACAAGCTGGGAGGCGTTTCCCGTCCCGGCATCGAGCAAGATCGTACCCCTGTGCCGGCAAACGTTGGAAAGCGCGCACAGCTCAGCGTCTTTCCCACGCAACACGACGACTGGCTCACCGGCGAGATCGAAAGCGAAGTAATCACCCGGATCCGGAAGCGCCGCGGCCGCGCTAAGCCCCGTCCTCCGCGGTGGCTTCGAAAACCCCGCTTGTCATTCCTCCTCTCTCTGGTAGTTTCGAAAAATGAAGAATGGGGGCACCAGAACGCAAGGGTCGTGGGTTCTCTTCTTGATTGCAGCGAGCCAGCTGCTGGGCTGTCAGACAGCCCGTTCGTGGAGTGAGGGATGCCCTGGAATCTACTCTGGCGTGCGCTACTTCCAGGCAGAGGTGGGCTATCTAGCCTTTGATGAGAAGATTGCCTCCCTCCTGGACCTGCCGGTCAGCGCAGCGGTGGACACCGTTCTCCTCCCAGCGACGGTATTCATGAGCCCCAAGCGCCCGCCCAGCGGCTTTGCGCGCGGCTGCAAGTGGGCGACGAGACGCTAGTCGTAAATTGGTTTTCCCGGGCCAATGCTGCAGAACCTTCGCTCCGCTTCCTTTGGCACGGGGATGGCACGGGGATCGTGGCGGAGAGCAGTTCTGCGTGGATCTCCCCCCGCGCCACCCCCAACGACGTTGAGATGGGGATCATCAGGCGTTTGCTTGGGTGAGCATGCTACGAGGGGGATCGGGGAGCCCGAACCTCCAGCAAGATGAGTCGACGCAGAGCTTCGGATCGGCTCCCATAGGCCGCTCTAGCGCGCCTGTGGTCGTTTCATCCGTGGGTGTGGGTGCCCTTCCAAACTACACAACACACCGCAGCCTTCGGCCGCGTGTGCTGAAGGGCCCGTGCAGGCGTTGTGGGCCATCGGG
>JADFNE010000118.1 GCA_022563535.1 Myxococcales bacterium | reverse complement strand
GACGCGGTCTAATCGACCTCTCGGCAATACCTGGCTAAGAACTCTCCCCCACCCAGCCCTCTCGCCAAAGCCCACCCCGTCCGCACTACCAGACCGGCCCTTTTCCCTAACCGCCCAACGGGCAACCAAGCCGAGTAGAAGGAAGCTCCCAGGCCTCACCCCCAAAGCCTCGCAATGCCCCTCTGAACGATGCCGCTTCACTCCGCCCGCAAGGCATCAACCGGTTCAAGCGCTGCCGCCCGCTGGGCAGGCGCAATACCAGACAGCAAGCCAGTAACAATGCTCATCGCCATGGCGGCGGCCAGATACACCGGGGGGGTGTGGACCGGGAGTCCGGGGATCATGGCGCGCAGGAGTGCGGCCAGACTCAGTCCGCCGATCATTCCGATCAGTCCGCCGAGGCTTGTCAGCATGGCGGCTTCGACGAGGAAGATGCGCTGAATGGCTCGGTTCTTGACGCCGAGGGCGCGTAGCAATCCGATCTCCGAGGTTCGCTCGCCAACTGAGATCCACATCATGGTGAGGATACCGATGGCGCCGACGATCAGGGACACGGCGGCGATGGCTCCGGCCCCAATCGTGAGCACGTTCATCACCTGGTCAGCGGTCTCGATCATCGCGGTCTGGGTGGTAATGGTGAAATCCTCGCGGTCGCCGTGGCGCGCGGTCAAGATGCGCTTGATCGATTCGACCAGTGCATCGGTCATGTGTTCTTGGGAATAGGTGATGTCAATTTCCATCAGCTCATCGAGGTTGAACATTTGCATCGCGGTAGCGAGGGGAACGTATGCGGAGTCGTCGATATCGAACCCGAGGATGCGCCCCTTGGGTTCCATGATGCCGATGACCCGCAGGCGAGTGCCTGCGATCCGCACGAAACGTCCCAGGGCATTGGTGTCGCCGAACAGTTCGTGTTTGAGCTTCGGGCCGAGGACCGCGACAGAGCTACCGCGACGAGGGTCCCCCGGAGGTAGATACTGGCCACGGCCGACTTCGAATTTCATCACCTCTGGCATGTCCGAAGTCGTTCCGTAGATGAAGACGCTGCGCGAACGCCCAGCGTATTCGACACTGCCGTTTCCGATCACGAGGGGCACGACGTAATCGGCCCGGGGCAAGCGCGCCAACGCTTCGGCATCCTCGATCGTGAGTTTCTGGGTCGTTCCTCCCAAGATCCCTGGGAAGCCGCTGGTTTCGGTTTTCCCGGGATTGATCGCGATCACAGTCGTGCCAAATTGCATGAATTCGTCAAGCACGTGCCGGCGCGTTCCCTCTCCTATGGACGTCAACAGGATCACCGCCATGATGCCGATCGAAACGCCCAGGGTCGAAAGCGCGGTGCGCAGGGGATAGGCCCGCAATGCGCCGCCCGAGAATTTCAGCAGTTCGCGCATCGAGACCTCGCGTTGTGCGGAATATCGAAAGCTCGAGTCGTTGTCATTCAGCATGACTAGCTCCGGGTCAGGGCCGCGACGGGTTCCATCCGCATCGCTCGCCATGCGGGCATCACGCCAAATAGCGGGCCCGTGATCATCGCCAGGGCCAGGGTGCTTGCGATCGCCCACATCGGCGTGCTGGCCGGGACCTTGGGGTAGAGGAAGGTGAGGAGTTCGAGCAGGGACGTTCCGATGGCAAGTCCCAGTAGGCCTCCGGTCGTGGATAGCAGCGCGGCTTCGGCCAGGAACACGGCCAGCACCTGATTTCCCTTGGCCCCCAACGCCTTCAGCAGACCGATTTCCGAGGTGCGCTCGGAGACCGAAACCAGCATGACGTTCATGATTCCAATTCCCGCTACTGCAAGCGAAACGGCACCAATGCCGCCGATTGCGAGGGTGAGGGTCTGTAAAATACCGCCGAGAGATTCGAGCACGGCGGCCTGGGTGATACAGGTGACGTCCTCCTCGTCGTGGCGATCGATCATCACGGCGATGATCTGTTCCTTGATTGCGTCGGCATCGGCGTGGGCATTGACCTCGACCAGGATGCGAAAGAGTGAAGCGCGGTTGAAGATCTGCATCACGGATGCGACCGAAGCGAAAACAGTGTCGTCGATGTTCATGCCCATCTGGGTTCCACGCTCGGCCAGGACGCCAATTACGCGCATACGCGCGTCGCCAATGCGGATCACCTCGCCGATGGGATCGCGCTCTAGAAATAATTCATGGGCGACCGTGTTGCCGAGCACGGCCACCGAGGCTCCTCGGCCAAACTCCACCTCGGGCAACAGGCTGCCCGATTTCGCGCGCAGTCCCTGGGCATGAAAAAAATCTCGAGTGGTACCGAGGATGGCGAGTCGACGGCGGCGTTCGCGATGGGATACGACGTCGGTTGCCGACGAAATCGGGATCACCCGCCGAACCCCGCGAAGACTGCGTTGCAGGGCTCGCGCGTCGTCGAGGGTGAGGTCGTTGGGGACGCCGCCAACGCCTGGGAACATGCCGGACGTTTCGGTTCTACCCGGGATCACGATCACGAGATTGCTGCCCAGGGCTTCAAATTCACCCAGCACAAACGCCCGAGCGCCGTCACCGAGTCCCGTGAGAAAGATCACCGCGGTCGCCCCCATCGCGACACCCAGCAGGCTCAGCGTGGTTCGGCGTCGGTGTTGCAGCAGCGAATTGGCGGCGAAGCGGACGATATCGGCCGCCATCATGATGGGACCGCGGCGCCCGGCGCGTCAGTGGCGCTCGAAAAAAGACTGTCGAGACTCGAAATATTGTGGCCCGCGACCTCCCTGAGAATCGCGCCATCGCCGAGCACGATGACTCGGTGTGCCAGACGTGCGACGTTTGGGTCGTGGGTCACCGTGATGAGGGTGATGCCCTGGGCATTGAGCCCGCACAGCAACTCGAGAATTTGCCTTCCGGAAGCTGAATCGAGATTCCCCGTCGGCTCATCGGCCAACAACAAGTTCGGCTGCATGACGATCGCGCGGGCAATCGCGACCCGCTGCTTTTGACCACCCGACAGCTCGGCCGGCCGATGGGTGGACCAGTCCGAAAGCCCAACCGATTCAAGCGCGCGACTGGCGCGCTCTTGGCGCTCTTGCACTGCCACCCCCGCGAACAACATTGGAATTGCAATGTTCGCCAGTGCGTCGAGTCGCGGAATCAAATGAAAGGCTTGAAACACGAACCCGATCTTGCGCGAGCGAACCTCGGCGAGGTCGTCGGCTTCGAGGTCCGCAACCGCCCGACCTTCGAGAAAATACTCTCCGACACTGGGTTGATCGAGGCAGCCGAGAATGTTGAGCAATGTCGACTTGCCGGAACCACTTGGCCCCATGATGGCGACGTGATCACCGCTGGCGATGGTGAGGTCGATGTCCCGGAGCGCGTGGAGCTTCTGCGCCCCCATCTCGTATGTCTTCCACAGACCTTCGAGACGAATCATCGCGCAGCGCCCACGTCGGCGGGCGCCGATGGGGGCAGACTCGACTCCGCGGCAATCCCGTGGTCGGCGCTGTTCTTGATGTTGCTGTTCTTGGAGCTCTTGGTACTGACGCTGATCTCGGCACGGGCCTTGGCTCCGACCTTGACATCTTTGTCGTCGAGGCTCATGACGACTTGATCGCCCAACGCCAGGCCGGCGCGAATTTCAACGAAGTTCCAGTTGCGAAGACCGACTTCGACGCTGCGCTCTTCGAGCAGGCCATCGACCAACAACAAGACGCGTTCGCCTTGTAACAGGGTTTGCGCCGGAATGCGCAGGGTTTCGTGTCGAGTGTCGAGGGTGACTTCAATATCGGCTGAGGTGCCGACCAACATGGTGTCGGGGGACGGCAGCAGGTTGAATTCGACTTCGACCTCGATGGTGCGATTCTGAGTTTCGATGTCGAGGATATACGGTGCCACCCGAACAACGCGTCCGGCAAAGGATTCACCGGGATGCGAGTCGATCGTGATCTTCGCGGGCTGTCCAACCCGAATCCGATTCGAATCGACTTCGTCCATCGGCGCGCTCACGTAGATCGACGTTGGGTCGAGGATGTCGATGACCGAGGGAGCACTGAGCATGGGGGGCGAGGGAGTGACCCATTCCCCCACCTCGGCATTGACTTCGGCCACGATGCCGTCGAAGGGTGCGTGAATCTCAGTTTTGTCGAATTCTGCCTGAGCGACCCGCAGCTCTGCTCGGGAGCGGTCGACCTGGGCCCGGGCACCGCTACAACCCGCCTCGGCCGATTGGTACGCGACCTCGAGTCGATCCAGGGCTTCTACCGATGTCACATTGTTGCGGGCGAGCTCTCGGGTCCGGTCGACGTCCCGCTTTGCGTAATCGCGGTTGAGACACGCTTCTTTGCGTTGTTCGATGCTTGTCGCGATCGCGGCCTGGCTGAGTTCGATCCGGGCCTGCGATGATGTGTCGTTGAGCTTGATCAGCAGGTCCCCGCGTTTGACGGAACTTCCCTCGCGGAAATAGATATGCGTCACCCGGCCACCCGTCTCGGCGGACATGTGTGAACGCATCCGGGAACGCAGGGTGCCAGCCTTTGAATTCGTGACTGTGGATTCAACGGTGCCGCGTTCGATCGCGACAACCTTGACCATTACTGGATCCGGCGCAAACACGGTGAACCACAGAACGGCGATCAACAAGATTGCAATCACTGCTGCATACCAGGAGCTGCGCCGTGGTTTGGCAGAGCGTCCGCGCACCGGGTTTGGATCGGACATAGCCTGATGCTACCGCGATCGACACCGGAACGTCATGATCTTTCTGAATGGGTCGGACCAGCAGATTTCAGTCGATTCGGCGGGCCGACACGCCGAATACTTCGCATGCACGCGGAGACGAAGACGCTACTCCATCGCAGGAGAGGCGCGAGGGTCCAACCGGCGGAACTACCCGCGTTGCGAACCCGCTGCGTTTCAAAACTGAAAACAAGCGAGCCAAACCTTCCGGGAAGTCGTCGGCACCGTCGTGTACCTCGACGAACAATTGTTTCACGTTGGCGAGTTCGGGTTCGGCGTCGATCAAGATGTCCACTTCGGCGCCAGCCACATCGAGTTTCAGGTAGTCGACCGGATCACGCAGCAGGTCGCTCAACCGACGACCGCGCACGCTGAGCATCTTGTCAGTCGAAGAAATTCTGGATCCGATTTCGGCCAACGCGCCACCGTGGTTGCCGCCTTCGGGGAGCACGAACGGCAGCGAACCCCGTTCGGTGGCAAGTGCGTAGGCGAGGTGTTCGATGTCGTTGTGTCCCGCAGCCTTGAGGTTGGCTCGCGCGATCTGGCGCAGGTTCGGAGCGGGTTCGACCGCCGTAATGCGTGCGTTTGGATACTGCAGCTTGAAGCCATAGGTTGCGAGCCCAGCCTGGGCTCCACAATCGAGGATTCGCGGCGTATCGGTGTTCGCATCGAATCGATAGCGACCGGCGACGAGCACCTGGTAGAGAAGATCGGGAAGTTTCGAACCGGCGAGCAGCCTGAAGCTTCCTCCGCGAAGATGGACCTCGCCATCGTCGTTCAGAATTTGCACCAGGGTGTCGGAGATCTGATCCCGCGACTCGAGCTGATTGAGCGCATGCTGGAACCGAGTGAGAAATGCTGTGTGGGTGGGCGCCAAAAAAGGAAGAAATTCGTTCCAGTAACGTGCGAGTTCACGGCGCGCGCGAGTCGCTTCGTCCGCCTGGAAAGAAAACACGAACCCCTCGCCGTCTTGTGCGCTTTCCGGGTTGGCATGAGGGTCGCTGCGATCGATCGTGGTCACGCGGTCTGGGGTTTCAGCGGGTCCACTGGGTTCGTCCATCTGTGCAAGCGTGCGGAGCAGAATCGGATGCTCGGCGATTCGTCGGCATAGTTCAGCGTTGTCGAGCAGGCATCCCAGCAAATCGTCGTCCTGGGAAAAAGTGATTGCGATTTCGGGACTACGCAAAAGATCAGCGAGGGAGACCTGGGCGTCTGATTCGGGCTGGATCCCGCGCGCAGGGGAATCAGGCAGAGGCGCGGTGGGGGTGGTCGGCATGCATTCGAGGAAGGCGGTCTGGATCGACTCGTCCTGAAGTATTCCGCGCAGCAACATTCGATTGTTGAGCAGCTTCCTGACAATTTTCGAATCGAGGAATAGTTCTGCAATGAAACCGGGGTCGTCGATCAGCTGGTCGAGGAAATCGCGGCTTGCGCGGATGCGGGCCCGGGCGCGATCACTCTGAAGGATCCGATCGAGGGTGACGGGTTGATCGAGCATCGATCGCAAAACCCGGTCGTCCCTCGCGATCCAATCGAGGCTCTCCGGAACGCTGAGCAGGGCCTCGCGAAGCTGTTGGTTCCCTCGTGCCAGTCGAACCATTCTCGAGTTGCTGCGAGCGAAGAGATCGAGAGTGCGTTGGTCGTCGAGAAGTGTCGTCAGGCTCGTTTGATCCCGCAGCAAGTGCTCCATGAATCGCGGGTCCCGAGCAATCATCGCGATCAATTCGTAGTCGTCCAGCAGGCAATTGAGCAGATGTTGATGTCTGCGCAGGTAGTCGAGCAGGTACTCAGAATCGGCCAGTGTGACGAGGAAGTTGGGTTCTTGTACGACGCGCGCGATTGCTACCGGATCGAGCAAGACCTCCTGGGTCAGACGGTAGTCGTGCACAATCAAGTGCAGGGTGCGTGGGTCGCGAAGCAGCTCTCCAAGGGTCTCTCGATCCCGCAGAACGGTCTCACTGCAACGCTTCAACACGTGTCTAGATAGTCGCCTTGCCTTTGGCACCCGCGAGCCTTCGGCCCGACCGTGGAACGGTCCTATTTGCATCCATCCGGGCATGCAACCTCCTTGCGACGCACGACAGCATATTCATTGCGGGCACGCGGGGCCGCGAGAAAAATGACGCGCCATTGGAGGGGGAATCGAAAAAACGGAGCATCACCTTTGGTGTTGCGAACTGTCAACTGGGATAAATCCCGATTTGAAATCGAAAACCCCGTTCTCAATACTGAGGCTCGGCTCGAACAGCCGATAGGCCCTATGTGTTCGGAGACTTTCTCGTAGACGAAGGGTTGATTTCTCAGCGACAGTTGGAGGAAGTCCTCCAATATCAGAAGAGCTCAAAGGTGACCCTTGGCCGGTTGGGCTATCAGGAAGGCATGATCAGCCTCAAGGACATGTTCGCGGTACTTGCCGCTCAACCCACACTCAAGAAACGCTGGGGAGAAATCGCAGTCGCCCAAGGGTTCCTGACTGTCGACCAGATCGACGAACTTCTCGACCTGCAGGAGAAGACCTCGGTTCGACTCGGCGAACTGCTGGTGCAACACGAGATCCTCGGGTTCGACGTAGTTGCAACGAAGCTCGAGGAGTATCACGCCGTGCTTGCGGTCGAACGGGCGAGCAAGGATTGAAACAAGTGGCGGATGTGAATAGGGACTAGCTCGCGATGGTACTCGTCGGCCAAGCGAAGGCTCCGTATTCCTTGCTCCGTCCCATGTTCTTGCGCATCAGCTGGATGCCCTTCAGAACGTCTGAGCGAGTGATCTGCCCGATCAAGCGCTGCTCTTCGAGCACGGGGATGCGACGCAGGGTGTGTTCGAAGAAGATATTGGCAATGCGGAAGATGTCCATGTCGGCGGTAATGGTGAGACATTCGCTTGTCATGTAGCGGCTCACCAGAATGTCGGAGCTGCTGTATTCGTCGGAGTAGAAGGCATCCGAAGCGATCACCTTCATGCAGTCGAGTTCCGAAAGGATGCCGATCAACTCTCCGTCTGAATTCGTGACGGGACAACCCGTGAGATTATTCTTGATCAAAATCGGGATGGCGGTGAATACGCTCATCTCGGGACCCACTACAATGCCCGGCGGGGTCATGATATCTCGGGCAGTTAAAAGCTTGGAGTTGTGCATGGCTGTCTCCCTTCGAAACGATGGTCTCAGACGTTGATCGTCGCTGGCTCTCCTCGGAGTATTTCTTGGTGGTCTCGGGCGCGGGGTCGAGATCCGTTGGGCAGTGATTTCGCCACTGCGAC
>JADFNE010000117.1 GCA_022563535.1 Myxococcales bacterium | reverse complement strand
CGTGACCAACTTTCACCTGCCCCGCTCGTCGCTGCTGCTGCTGGTGGCGGCCTTTGCGGGGCGAGAACACATCCTCGCGGCCTACCGCGAGGCAATCGCTGGGGAGTATCGGTTTTACTCCTACGGCGATGCCATGTTGATTCTGTGAGTACGCAATGATCGCCGATGGTTTTTCATTCGAATGCAAGGCGCGCGATGGCGCGGCGCGCTGCGGACAACTCACGACGCCCCACGGAACCATCGAGACCCCGGCCTTCATGAGCGTCGCAACCCTTGGCGCCGTGCGCGGAGTGGCGGCCCATGACCTGGTGGACCTCGGGGCGCAGATCTTGTTGGCCAACACCTATCACCTCCACGAGCGCCCCGGTGAGTCGATCATCGAGGGTCTGGGCGGGCTGCACGGATTTACGGGCTGGCAGGGTCCTTGGCTCACGGACAGCGGTGGCTTCCAGGTGACGTCCATGGCCGATCGTGTTTCCGTCGACGACGAGGGCGTGACGTTTTCCTCGCCCCTCGACGGCACCCGGCGCCTGTTGACCCCCGAGAGCGTGATCGGGATCCAAGAAGCGCTGGGCAGTGATATCGCGATGGTGCTCGACGAATGCTTGAAACCGATCGCAGACGGCGCTGCAAAGCAGACCCGCGCGGACGTCGAAGCTGCTCTCGAATCGGCACTCGACCGCACCTTGCGCTGGGCGGAGCGCAGCGCCAAAGCGCGCAAGCATCCGCGGCAAGCGGTTTTTGGAATCGTGCAGGGGGGAATCGCGGCGGAAAGACGCCGACGCAGCGCGAGACTGACCGGAAGCATCGGGTTCGACGGCTACGCTCACGGTGGCCTCGGCCTGGGCGAAGAACGCCAAGAACGTCGAGATGCGATCGCCTGTGCCCACGACGAACTCGAGCAGGCCGCACCGCGCTACCTGATGGGACTGGGAAAGCCAGTCGATATCGTGGACGCGATTGCCGAGGGAGTCGATTTATTTGACTGCGTCGTCCCCACCCGAAACGGACGCCACGGCCTGCTCTTCACCAGCCAGGGTGTGCTGACGCTGCGAAACGCTCGCTTCAAAGACGACCCGCGTCCGCCGGACCCGACCTGCAACTGCCCCACCTGTACTCGCTACTCCCGCGCTTATCTGCGCCATCTGCTCCATATCGGCGAAGTGCTGGGGTCGCGTCTCGCGACCCTGCACAACCTCAGCTTCTACTTCCAGCTGATGAAAGACGCGCGCCGACACATCGAAGCGGGAACCTTTGCGGGGTTCCACAGCGAAGTCGAAGCCCTCGCTGGGCTGCGAGCGGACTGAGCCCGGCAGGTCGATGATGGAACCGGGCGAATACGTCCCGGAAGCCGCCCGAGGCGATCGGCCAGCTCCGCCGAACACCCCGCCGCCCTCCCCCGCGTCGATTTTCTCGATCTACCTGAGATTGCTCATGAATTTTTTCCCGGGGTCGGTCGAAAGCATGAGTTCGAACCCTTCTCCGGGGCGAAAACCGGGACACCCCGCGTTTTCCCGGCGGCCAATTCGGCAAAGCCCTCAGGCTCGCGCCCAAAGCAGCCGATGAATCGGCAATCAGACCAGACGCCTGCGGAGCGAGCTGCCTACGCGTGGTGTAGAGGAGGGAAGATGCAGCGATCGATTCGAAAGATTGTGCCGCTCTTTGCGGTGATCTCAATGCTTGGCGTGATGAGCACGAGCTTCGGCTGCGCCTTTGGCGAGATCTATTGGACCGACCCGCTCAAACGCGAGTATTCCCTCAGCGAAATACAAAAGCGCTACACGAATTTGGTGCGCTTTGGCGCATTCGCACAAGCCAGCAAGTATGTCGACCCCGCTCTCATCGAGACCTACCTGGCCAATTTTCCCGACCAGAGCGATTTGGTATTTACCGATTTCAACTCGGGTCGTATCCAGTTTGTAGAGGAAAGCGGACGCAAGGGTGCCACCGTCAAGGTGAACTACTCCGCCTACTACACCCACTCCCCGATCGTTTTCCGAATCGTCGAAACCCAGAACTGGTACCGCAAAGGTCCTGGAAACTCATGGATGGTGCGCCCGCAATTCGAGGGTCTCGAAAAGTTCGTCGCCGCCAACTGAGCCGCCTGCGCGGAGAGACCATGGCTAGCAGCATCCGGGCTGTAGTAGCGAAGGGGAATGGATGAGCTGGGAACATACCGTTCTGCTCGTCGACGACGTTGAAATGTTTCGGGAGCTGGGCTCGCTCTTTCTCGCCCGGACCGGACGCATCCTCACCGCGAGATCCGGCGAGGAAGCCATCAAAATTGCCCGCCGCGAACGCCCGGATGTCATCTTGCTCGATCTGATGATGCCCGGTCTCGACGGCGATACCGTCTGCCGCGTCATCAAGAGTGATCCTGAGCTGAGCGATACTCCGGTCATCATGCTGGTCGGCGCAAACGAAGCGAGTGAGTGGGGACGCGCAGTTCGCGCCGGAGCAGACGACGTGCTCAGCAAGCCCATCTCTCGCGTTTCCCTGATCGAGACCGTGCGTCGCTACCTCACTGGAGGCCACCCCCCGGGCCAGCCGCGAATCAACATCAATTCCAACGTCAAAATTCAACACGGCACCCGCAGCGTCACCGCACGACTCAAAAACCTCTCCCGCGGTGGAATCTTCATCGAAACCGACTGCGAGTTTTTGACCAAATCCGAAGTGAAATTGCAATTCGAGCTGCCCGACAATCCCACCGACTTTGATCCGACCGCCCAGGTGATCTGGACGCAAATCAATAAGGTGAAGTCGCGAAACCGGGGCATCGGCATGCGTTTCGTGAATATTTCGAGTGATCTCGTACGCAATCTCGAGGACTATATCTACGACCGCGCGCTCGAGCCCTACCCCGCCACCTTGGAAGAAACAGTGTGAAGAAGAAGCGCCTGTCCCAGCTGCTCGTCGTCATTCTGCTCGCGCTCGCGACGGGTTTTGCGATCGCCAGTTCCCCGGCCGGGGCCTCGGCTGATGCACAAGAAGCCGACCGCAAGAGTTACTGGCAGAGTCGATATTCGAGAGTGTTGGCCCGCGCGAGCATGGCGGAAGCCCGCCTCGAAACCAGCCGAAAGGCGCTGCGCAAGGCGCGCCAACGCGATCGCTTCAGGGGCGCGCGCCGCAGTGAGATCTTGAGCGACCTCGAAGAAGCAGAAAAAGAGCTCGCAGAAGCTCACAGCATGCTCGTGAAGTTCCCCGAATCCGCGCGCCGAGCCGGGATTCCTCCCGGCTGGCTACGCGAAGTCGAAGATCGACTGGCCCACGAGAGCTAGCGGACCGTCGAGGTCCCCACCCTAATTGAGCGGGTTCGAATCGAAGTCTTCTTCGCTCAGACTCGAGGTAAGTCGAGAGTCTGAATGCCTGTCCTTGATCACCGCCAACACCCGATCGCCTTGCTTTACGATCCGAAAGTGGCGGCTAGCGGCGTGGCCCTTGCCGGGCTTCATGCGCACGTGTTCGACAACCACGGGCTCCGAGTCGTCCATGCCTGCTCCGACCGGGATCTCGATGCTCGTACCCGAGCCGTGGCGACCCCCACCTCCCAACTCGAGCCTGACGAAATACGGCTGCTCGGCCTGGGTGGCGCCACCTGAGCTGACCGCTCGGTCAGCCGAAGCGCGAAGCACTTCCAATCGCTCAACAATGCGATCTTCGTAGGCCTTGTCCTCGATCTTCGGTCCCGGTGTAAATCGCGCGTAAGACTCCATCGACTTAAATTTCGAAGCTTCCGCCTGATTCTTGTAGCGCGCCGGAACCCGTTTCTTGTCGTTCGTGTACGCGAAAGTCCCGTCTTCGGTCTTCCAGCTGTACAGCGTGCCCGCCGATGCACTCGCTCCGAGCACAAAAGCCAGCGTGACGGCACCCATACGCACCGCCCAGTTCTTATTGCTGCTCCAATTCATGAGATCAGCCTCCTGTTCTGTTCTCATGTGGCATTGAACGGCCAAAAAGCTCAAGCTGCCGGTTCCTGAGCATGAAAGCAGTCGGCAGCTATCACTCATTGACAGCTGGCACAGCTCTCGTTATTTAAATGGCCGCCTTGGTGCGGGGTAGAGCAGTCTGGTAGCTCGTCGGGCTCATAACCCGGAGGTCGCAGGTTCGAATCCTGTCCCCGCTACCACCTACACATCCGAAGAGACCCAACAAGAGCCGAAAAGCCGATAGATACCAGCTGAGTAGGCCTCTTCGGCACCCAAAGACACTCGGTAACACCCGTTGACATCCAAGAAATCTGGGGGCAACTTTCGGGGCAACTTGCACTCCCCGAAAGGAGTTGCCCCCATATGCCGCTCACCAACGTCGCGATCAAGAGCGCCAAACCCGGCAAGAAAACCCAGAAGTTGTTCGATGGTGGCGGGCTCTACCTCGAAGTCACGCCTCGCGGCGGCACCTGGTGGCGACTGAAGTACCGCTATCTCGGCAAGGACAAGCGGCTGTCGATGGGCGTCTATCCTGACGTCACGTTGAAGCTGGCACGCGAGCGCCGCGACGAAGCGCGCAAACTTCTGGCCAACGGCATCGACCCCAGCGCGCACCGCAAGGCGAACAAGTCCGCGAAGTTCGGCCGCGCCGCGAATAGTTTCGAGGTAGTCGCCACCGAGTGGTTCGACAAGCAGAAGCCCAACTGGGCGCCGGCCCACGCGGCCCGTGTTCTCAGCCGACTCGAGCGATACGTCTTCCCGTGGATCGGCTCGACGCCGATCGCCGACGTGAGCGCCCCGGATGTGCTCGGCGTCATCCAGCGAATCGAGAAGGACGGGGCTCTCGAAACCGCGCACCGCACCCTTGGCAATTGCAGCCAGGTAATTCGGTACGCCGTCGCAACCGGGCGAGCGGACCGCGACCCATGCGGCGACCTGCGAGGCGCCCTACCCCCGACTCGAGCCAAGCACTTCTCCACGGTGACAGAACCGGAAGAAGTCGCGAAGGTTCTCCGCGCACTCGATGCCTACACGGGAACGCTCGTCGTTCACTGCGCCATTCGTCTCGCACCCCTGGTCTTCGTTCGCCCGGGTGAACTGCGGCGAGCACAGTGGCAGGACATCGACCTCGAGGAAGCGGAATGGCGCTTCGAGGTAACCAAGACAAACTCGCAGCACATCGTCCCGCTGGCCCGACAGTCCATTGCAATCTTGCGCGAAGTGGAACCGCTCACCGGGCAGGGTCGGTACGTGTTCCCAAGCGCGCGGGGTCCAGCGCGGCCGATGAGTGACAACGCGCTCACCGTCGCGCTGCGAAGTATGGGCATCGACCAGAAGACGCAGACCATTCACGGCTTCCGCGCGACGGCACGAACCATTCTCGACGAGGTGCTCGGCTTCCGCCCGGACTTCATCGAACACCAGCTGTGTCATGCGGTGCGCGACCCGAACGGCCGCGCCTACAACCGCACCGCCTACCTGCCCGAACGACGGAAGATGATGCAGGGCTGGGCCAACTATCTCGACAAGCTGAAGAAGGGCGAGAAGGTCATCCCCATCAACCGGGCGTCTGCGCCTGAGTCTCGGTAGCCGGGCGGGGACCGTGCCATTTTTCAGCCTCAATCGCGATGCAGGCGACTGGTTGCTTGTCTGGTCGAGGATGCTTCATCCTACTGATGATACTGCTGCGATCCGATATGCCGCCGCGCTCATCCACAAAGTCCACGGGTCTCGCAGAAAGCTTGTCATCGATCCTTTGTTGTACGGGGATTCGTTGCCTGACATCGAGAAGGATGCTCTCGCCCGAGTCGACCGTGCGAGCAATGCTGGAGCTGTGCTCCACTACGTCAGGAAGATGGGACTTCGCGGTAAGAAAGTTGGCCTCAGGATGGCTTACGAGCACCGCGACGGGGTCCTGCAGTCCTCGGGTCGGAAATATGGGGAGTCTCGCGTGAAGAGTGATTTCTACGAATTCAGAACAGTCGCGCATCTATGGTGCGCTCACACATTTACGAACATCACCAACGCGAACGCGGAGCCGGTGAAGGCTTTACTGCGCAAAGACATGCCGTACTTCCTGGCCGTCGCCGAGTGCTACCGAAAGTTCGGGGAAGAGTGGACCGCACTTCGGAGAAAGAATCCTGAGCCGCTGCTCTATTCGGAAGAGACCTGGAAAGTCCCCGATGACTACCCCCTTCCCGAGTTCTCGTTCACGGTCGATTCCTAGACTGTTCTAACCGGAATCGAACAGTGTCAGATGGGCCGAGGCTCGCTCGCCCTATCCCCCGCACCGCCTATTCACTGGCGTGTTGCGTTTTGGGACAGATTTCCTGCAACCCGCCGTCGCTCATTTCGAGCGTCTGAGTTGGCTCTGACTTGTCCTAAAACCGAACCAAGTCAGCCGTCGATTGCCGCTACCTAAAGTGCCTTGCACCCGGTAATAACCGGTAAATGGCGCAGAACCCCGGAGCGTGCGCTTCGGATTTGTAGGAGGAAGAAAATGGCAGCGGAACAACGAGAGACGACGGACGCACCCATGCGATTCATGCGAAGGCCAGCGGTCATGGACTGCACCGGCTTGGGGCGCACGGCAATCGACGACCAAGAGGCTGCGGGTGACTTCCCGCGGCGCTTTCCGATTGGCCCGCGAGCCGTGGCTTGGCTCGAGAGCGAGGTCAGTGCTTGGCAAAAAGCTCGAATCGAAAAGGCGCGAGCATGAGCGCGCGCGCCACACCTCAAACTCGTCTCGACCCCTTCAGGGCCATCTCAGCACAAAAACGAGCCAAAACCGCGGCCGGGCGATTTGCCGGCTGCGCGAATGCCGGCGAGTTTCGACCCGACTGCGCATGTACCCGGGTTGGGCGAGCTCATCGCTCGCGCGGGCGAGAAGACACGGGAGCAGGAGCTTGAGGGGTACTGGGCGGCCATCGACGCCCAGACAATTCGCGAGGAGACATGGCGCGCGATTGACGAGCGCGCGGACGATTCGAAGGGCGGTGTTTTCGAATGAGTTCACCTGAGTTCCCGGAAATAAACGGAAACGGCTGGAAGCACTACCACGTGCTCGAGGCCCAGGACATGCTCGAGCGGCTGCCCGAGAAAGACCGAGCGCCGGCAATCGGGATAACCGACGGTCCTGGCATCCCACCGAGAACCGCCATCAACATACTCGTGACGCTTGCGGCGATGCCTGTAGCAACCCGGCGAGAAGTCTTCGAGTTGTACCGGAGTGAGGATCCGCGAGATGTGAGTCTCGCGATAAGCCGTTCAACAGGTCTGCCACCAATTCCTGATCCAAGGCTTGCGGCCACGCGGGAACTCATCCGCAGCATCAAGAAGATGTTGCAGTATTTGGCGCGCAGCATCGATCGGCGCACTGACCACCACACCGAACCATTGCAACACATCATCGATCTCACGAAGGCCGAGCTCAAGTTGCTGGAAAAGGAATGGGCCGAATTCCGTAGAGCAGAACAGCGCGCTCAGTTGGCATGGTTGGTCCCAGCGAGCACGCGGGAAGGCAACGAAGCGCTGAAGCCGCGCGCAGAAGAAATCAGGACTGTGCGGGACAGATTCGCTGAACGAGATGCAGCAGTTGGCCCGACGGAGTTCGTATGAGCGAAGCCGAGCCAATTCGCGGGCCATTTGAAGACAACGCAAAGGATCGCCTCGACTTCACCAACTTTCATGCGGGTTCAGCAGAGGAACTCGAAAACGAGCTTCGCGCTACAGAGCCCCTCGAGGCCCGCCAAGCCCTCGCCAGGTGTTATGCCCCAAAACTGGTGGAGATCGACGCCGCCCTGGCCGCCGCCCACAGCACAACGATTGATCGCCAGGCTTTCGCCGATCTAGTCGAAGAAATTCGCAGCAACACTCCGACGAATGGTGAGGCCGCAGTTAAATCGATCGCCTTGTCGTCTCTCGTTACCAAGCTGTCAGACGTGAAGATCGACAGGTGGGAGTATCTATTCGAGCACCGGATTGCATTTGGCTGTCTCACAATGTTGTTCGGTGAGCCCGGGCTTGGGAAGTCCGCGGTGATTGCGAACCTCGTCGCGAAGCTATCTCTGGGCCACGAGTTGCCGGACGGACGTAGCC
>JADFNE010000116.1 GCA_022563535.1 Myxococcales bacterium | reverse complement strand
GGTGCAGACGCCGGCGGGAGCGGTCGCTGGTCGCACAACGGCCATCCCCTTCGTCGACCCGAAGAAGCGAACGCCGCTCCAGTAGCCGAGCGCGACCGCCGTGGCAGGTCGCGTTTGCGCAGCGTTGCGACAAGCGCGAGAGGCAAACGGCGTTGCCGTTCCGCGATGGAAGCCCCGGGTCACGAGCGACATCGAAGGAAGACAGCACGGATCCGGACGCGAATGGGCCGAAGCGGCGGATGCGCATGGAGTCGCTTAGCAACAAGTGAGGGCGGCTGATGACTGAAGGGATGCCGGGAGTACGGATGAGTGCACCGTTCTGGTCTGTCGGATTTCGCTCCTTTTTCTGGCTCGGCGCCTTGAACGCTGTGGCTTCAATGGCGACATGGGTTGCGTTTCTATCGGGTATCGCGATCGGGTCCCAGGGCTGGCCGCCCCACAGCCTGCATGCACATGAGATGTTACACGGAACTGTGGTCCCTGCGATCGCGGGCTTTCTGCTCACCGCTGTCCCCAATTGGTGTGGCACGGCGCCGCTGCGAGGAGCGCCGATTGGAGGACTAGTCGCGCTGTGGCTGGTCGGCCGCGCGGCGCTCGCGTCGGCCAGCATCTTACCTCCAGAGGCCGTCGCACTACTCGACGGAGCCTTCCTTCCCGTTCTCGGAATGGTGGTCGGGGTTCCGATCTTGCGCTCCGGCAAGAGACGCAACCTTCCCATAGTCCTTGTTATCTTTGCCCTCGCGATTGCAAACGGAGCGATGCACGTCGGAATCATGCGGGCGGATGCGTCGCTGCTGCGCGCCGGTCTTTACGGGTCCGTGTATCTGGTCGTATTCTTGATCTTGGTAATCGCAGGACGCGTTGTTCCACTCTTTACCCGCAACGCATTGCGACGAAGCGGTCTCGACTTCGCAGTGCAAGGTGACCGACGGATTGGAGCGCTCGCACTCTGCGCGGCCGGTTTTGCCCTCGCTTTGGATCTGGCAATTCCGGGCAGCTCCGTTGGCGGATTTGCCGCTCTCGCGGCTGCTCCGCTTCTCGCGTTGCGCCAGGGACTCTGGAAACCTCGCTACACCTTGGGCCAACCGATGTTGTGGATCCTGCATGTCGGCCACGGGTGGATCGCGATAGGCTTCGCGTGTCACGGTGCCGCGGTGCTCACGCAAGTGCTCCCGGTATCGGCGGCGCTTCACTCCTTTACTGCGGGTGCGATGGGCTCGATGATCCTCGGCATGATGACGCGCGTTTCCTTAGGCCACTCGGGTCGCCCGGTATAAGCGAGCACCATCACGATCGCCTCTTTTGCGGCGGTTGTATTTGCCGCCCTCGTGCGCGTCTTCGGACCTGGCTTGATGCCGCTTCACGTCCTGCCCGTCTTCTTGGCAAGTGGAACCGCCTTCGCGGTGGGCTATCTCCTCTTCGCGATCGAATTCACACCCCTGCTCTGGCGCGCTCGGATCGACTAGTGCCGCACACTGATCTGGCGGAATCCTAAAATGCTAATAGCGCAGAGCGGCACGATGTTGGGTTGAGTTCTGGCACCAAGCGGGGTCAGGTGATGTCTTCGACACCATGCCGAATGCGGTCGAAGGGTTGGTTGACCGTCGAGACAATATTACTCAGATGCGAGCTGATTCTCCGAAGCATGGTTGCGCTGATGCCGTACACGAGAGCCATATCCGCTGTGAGGTCGCTTTTTGCGACTCGATCAATGTAGTGGTTGAGTTCGATTTTGAGTTCGCGGTGGGTAAGCATTAGCGCGCGTGCCATCTCGGCATCGCCCTCGCGAAAGGTTTCGTCGCATTGATCGAAGAGCGCACGCACGCGCATCGCGAGTGCACGTAAATCGTCCGCAAATGGGCCAACTCGGGGTCCTTTGGCTAGGGCAGCAATCTTGGGAAGACCGCGTGCAAAGTCTCCAATCCGCTCCGCCTCTTGCACAATGCTCGACAAAATCAAACTGGCAACGAGATCCTGCTTTGGACTGACGTTCAAGTGTTCGAGGATGCTGCGTCGAACCATTCGCTCTGCTTCGTCGATCTCATCATCCATACTCTCGAGATCCAGTTCCGTCTCACGATTGTCCAGCAGAACAGCGAGGGAGTGGTCGAGCATCCGACCGGCCTGCTGCAACATACCGGCGATGTCAAGGAATGCCCCCTCGATGAGCGTCGACGGCCGATCGAGACCAAAGAATTTCTTGAGCATATACACCTCCTAAAGAGTTCCGGTCAGTAACAACAGCAGGAGAGGCAGTCCATAGAAGAATACGACAATGTAAAGCACTGCCAGTAGGCGGTTTCTGCTGCCGAGCCTGCCCATGGCCTGTGCGAGGGCGAGTGGGATTGCGCGCACAGGCGGTGGAAGATAAATAATGAGGGACCCACTTGCATTAAATAGAAGATGCGAGAAAGCCACCGCTATTGAAGCCGTGCTGCCAGTGCTGAGAGAAGCCAGCATTGCTGTCACAGTCGTGCCGAGATTGGCCCCAATCGTATACGGGAAGAATTGCTTGAGGGTTATGATGCCGGCACCGATGAGGGGCACCATGAGAGACGTGGTGATGGAGCTGCTCTGTACCAAGACGGTTAATGCGAAACCAGCGAGGATGGCGGCGAAGCTGGATCGGAAGATGGTACCGTGAAGGATCCGCTCCGCACGATCGGTCATAAGCAGCTTCAGAAGATCGACGAGAAGTTTCATGCTGACGATCAGGACGGCGACCCCAATCGCGACCACCAGGGCACCCGATTCACCCGATAACTCTTTGATGTAGTTAGCGGTGGGACGCACGATTGCGCGCAGGGGATTGAAGAGCTTGGTTCCACCGGCCCCTTCAAGGGCTTCGGCGAGAAAACTGGACGTTCTCGCCAGAAAACCAGTGAGAATCTCTAGTGGAAGCAAAATCAAGACAGCCATCCAGTTGAAGAAGTCGTGAAGCGTGGCACCCGCGAAGGCCCGCTGGAACTCCACCCTTCGACTCACGTGACCGAGCGATACCAAGGTGTTGGTGACTGACGTTCCGATGTTTGCCCCCATGACGATGGGGATAGCGCCCTCGATCGTAAGGCCCCCTGCTGCCACGAGCGCGACAGTCATTGCAGTAGTTGTAGAGGAACTCTGTACCAGGGAAGTCGCCAGGATTCCGATAAATAGACCTACCAAAGGATTGGCGGTCCGTTCCAAAAGCATCTTCGCAAAGTCTTTACCGAAGAGCTTGAAGCCAACGCCCATCAGGTCGAGGCCGAGGAAGAACCCGTAGAGCAGCACCGCAATGCAGGCGAGCGCTAACAATAGTTGAGGTCGTTTGAGCATTACCCCGCCGAGGAAGTCGCCAAAAGAGTTGGTGCCTTACATCGTTCTTACGCTTGAAAGATATATTGTGAACTCGCAATAACCGTACCATCGAGCCGCCCCGTCGGTCTCATACTAGACAGCGCTTGGGCGCCGCCCACTTCCCCGCCGTGATATTCCACCGCACTTAACGAAAGGGCTGTGGCGCAGGGCCACACAAAGGGACGCAACGCCACAGTTGGGCCCATTTGCAGCAGCCTACAGCCTGCTCACGGTGGCACGCCGCTTGCTATTCCGGTTGGTGGAAGCTTGATTAGTTGAGGAGAGACTAATGAGGGCAGTATTTCGACGCGATGGCCAATTCATACGAATCGCCAATCGGCGAGCAGCGGCTAGAGCGCTAGTCCACGGTCCACCATTTACGACTCTTTGCGCCTCGATCATTGTTGCAGGCGTAGTCCTGGGATCGACCGCGCATGCGGCGGACCTCGAACAGATCGTCGAGGAGCAGGCATTGCGGATCGATCAACTCGAGACCACTCAGCGTCGCCTATATCAGCAACTCGTCGACACCGAGGATGCGCCGCCCGCCGTGAGTACTGCACCTGCGGACGAACCATCGCAACCAATCGATCGAGAGTACCTGGCAGAGTACGTAGACCAACGAATCGAGGACTTTGAAGGGTCTCCGGTTACGCGATTTCTGATCAGCGGCTACGGAACAGTCGGGCTCGTGGACGTTCAAGACGGCATGACTGCCTTCAGTACCAGGTTCAATCCGGGTTTTCACTTCCGAATGGCGGACAGCCTACACTTCGTTGCCGAACTCGAGATCGAACTGGAGGCCGAGGATGGTGAGCTCGAAACCCACATCGGTTTGGAGTTCGCTCAGGTCGACTATCTGCCGACCGACTGGCTGGTCGTAAGCGGAGGCAAGTTTCTGACTCCGTTCAACACGTTCGGCCCCCGTCTACACCCGACGTGGATCAACAAGCTTGCTTCGCCACCTCCAATCTACGGCAGTCACGGCAGCGGGGGGTTCATTCCCGTACTTGCCAACATCGGTGCCATGGCGTCCGGAGGTCGCGCATTGTGGAATGACGATGCCAAAGTCAATTACGCATTTTACGTGGGCAATGGTGTCACGGGAGAGGACCTCAGCGATCCGCCTGATGAGGACGAATTGCTCGACCTCGAATTTAACAACACAGCAGATCTTGACGACGGAGTGACCCTTGGTGGTCGCGTCGGCTTCCTCCCCATCGGAAATTTCGAGCTGGGCGTTTCCTACATGACAGGTGATCCCAGCAATGCTCGTTACCACCTGGTGGGTGTAGACGCTTGGTACCGCTTCAATGATCTCGAACTCCGAGGCGAGTTCGCGCATTTGGCACGCAAGGAGAGTGGTGTCGAGGCAGACGTGTCGGGCTACTGGCTCCAGGCGGCGTATCGGTTGCGCTCGCTGCTCCCCGGGTCCAACGGGTTTTCGGGAGTGTTCGGACGCCTCGAACCCGTGATCCGATGGGGTGAAATCGAGGGCTTCCCCGAGAAGAATCGAGAGCAGCTAGCGATCGGACTGAATTATTGGCTCTTCGAGTCGGCGCCGCTGAAGCTCACATACGAGATTAACGACGGAGCTCCCGACGACAATCGATTCATTCTCTCATTTGCCTACGGCTTCTAAATCTAAGGACGGCAGGAGGAACTCAAGATGATGCGTGCAACCTTTGCGATTCTCATGACTGGCCTTGTCTTTGGCGGAGCGTTGTCCACGATCTCGGCTCTAGCTGACGAAGAGCCCCAGAACTTTGCAAGAGGTGCAAGCCTCTACTCCAGCAACTGCAACCGCTGTCACAACGCCAGGGGTCCCGGGGAATACTCGGATCGGGAGTGGCCGCTGATCATCACACATATGAGGATGATCGCGGGTCTTCCGGGAGACCAGGCTCGCGCAATCGAGGCATTTTTGCGTGCCAGCAACAATCCTCCTGCGCTGGTTGCCCGGACACGTGCCCCTTCCCGGCAATCGGGCGAGGAATTGATTCAACGCTACGGATGTCGCGGATGCCACCGAATTGCGAGTCAAGGAGGCTCGATCGGTCCTTCCCTGGCCGGCATCTTTGATCGGCGCGAAGAAGCTTGGATAAGAAATCAGATCCTGCAACCTCGAGCACACAATCCGCGTACAGTGATGCCGGAGTTAGGGATAAGTGACGCCGATGCGCGTGCCATCGTCGAGGCTCTTCGCCGCATGAATTGAGGATTGCCCCGCCCTCAGCGTCCCCGCCGATTCCCCTGGCGACTACAGCACGGCAGCCGGAACCGGAGACTCGGCGGCGCGAAGGTGCCGTCCGACACGTGTCAACAACGCGGGTGTGGGGCTTGATGTGGGGCCGGAACATAATCACCGTCGCGACCGGGACACTACTGCGCGCTACCGGAGACCTACTGCCTCAACGGTTTCGAATAATGACTAAATATCACCCCTATTTCGCATGAATAATGGTGCGAAATTGAGTGAAGTTTTCGATCGGGTTCGCTGCGAATAGAATGTCGTGCTGAAGGCAATTTGCTCGAACACAATTTTGCGTCCTATGCGCCTGCGAGAGCCTTCCGATATTAACGGGGCACGGAAAGTACGTCGGCTACAGAACGCGCGCTGGCCCGCCTCTACGCGCGCCTGGATCGCGGCCTTCTCTATCGCAGAACTTCGTAGAACTCATCCGAGCTTCGCGATCTCGCGGGCGCTCCAATCCTGAACTGCCTTGGCTGTAGTGGGAGAATAGCGGGAAGTCCAGCGGCATAAGCAAAGTGTCTACGGAATCGGGGAAGTCCACACCGACATCCCGTCGATGAAAATGGTTCGCCTTCAGGGTGGCCACTCAATCGCTGTCTTCGACCCGGAAGAATGGCCCAAGGACGGAAGCGGTAGCAAAGCCCAGGAGAAAGTATTCAAGCTGATCTCGGAAGATCGAGTCCACTTCGTTGTTCCTGCGGACTACAGAAACGGGAGCCAGCTCGACATTACCGTCAAGGGCATTCTGGGAAGGATCGTGAACGGCTAGAGCGAGTTCGCCACCGTCCAGCAACCCAGCACCACGGCCTCTGGTATCGTCCGAGCCCAAGCGGGCCGTTCAACACTTGGCCAATGCACTTCTGGCTCTGGATTCGACCATAACCAAAGACGCCCGCGCCCGGGTATTCACGTCGCTGACAGTGGCGACGCAGGCTAGCCATCGCGCGCGATTGCCTCTACAAGTAGATCCCTCTTGTGCCGATAATCCGGCCTCTCATCCGCGTGCCACAAGCTGCCCACGGTCGCTGAGGCACCGAAGTTCACGGCCAGACTCTAACAGAGGCCGATTGGAACGCGCCGTGCAACGACCGCAACCAGAGCAGCAGATGGGCTTGTGCTCGGTATCGGTTGGAACGCTGGTGGGTGGGCGGTGCTGGTTGCACGGGTGGGAAAGTCAATGATGCGTCTGGCCGTTAGGTGAAGGTGACCGTTTCGACAGACAGAACGAAGCCGCATGTAGCCAACATTCGGGGTCCAGTGAATGGGGATCTCGCCGTAGGCTGGCGACCAGCCCCTCCTTCCGGGAGCCGAATGACGCCCTGAGTAGCTGTTCGCCTCGTTCGCTTCGAGCCCCTTTACAATGAAAGATGCCCACCGGCCCGACAAATCGGGCTGGCCAATGTGAATCGCTCCGCTCGACGAGCAGCATTTGGCCGAATCCAAGTTCCTCTTCAGGCAGTGAGACTGTGAGGGGAACCAGGAGTCGCCCGCGTTCACTGAGTCGGTCAAGCCAGCTCATGTCGAGATCCGTCGCGCCAGCATTGACGAAGATCGCGTCGAAAGGTCCATCACTGGATTCTGGTCCGGGAGCGCACCGAACTTCGATATTGGACCAGTCGGCAAGATTCCGGGCCGCTCGCTGGGCGAGGGTCGGATCGACCTCAAGTGCCAGGACGTAGCCTGCGCGAGAAACGGCCTGAGCGACAATCGCGGTGTAGTACCCGACGCCGGACCCGACGTGGAGAAACCGAGTCCCAGACCGGATTGCGAGCTGATCGAGCCAACGAGCAAGCGACGCGGGTTCGCCGTTGTTGAGAAGCCGCTCGGGATCGAGGGCAACTGTAACGAGATCGTAGAGATGAACCGGGTTGGCATCGGGAGTTTGTTCGTAGCCCTCCGATATATCCGCCGACCGCATGATTTGCCACGGGCCAGGACCTACGAAATCTTCACGTCGAACTGCGGCGAAGGCAGCGCGTAGAGCATCGGACTCTAGCGAGGCTGCGTTGGCAACGCGCTCCGCGAACTTGCGCCGAATCTCTTCCATCTCGCGATCGCTCACTTTCGATCCTCCGTCGCCCGACTCTCCATTAACAAGCCAACAGTGTAGTCATGATATCCCGCAACGCGGCACACGTATGACAGAATCGCTGGCTCGATGGTTGGGGAGGGTCGTTTGCACATGGCAGTGAGATGGTCCCGATGCGCTTCTGGCTCTGGTTTCGGCCGGAACCCGGAGCGCCCGTGCCTCTGATGTTCAAGACACGCGCGACGGCCGACGGGAGAAGACGGTGACGGCAATCAACAGGCCGGACCGGCCTCGTGCCGCAGTCGATTTCACCGCTCCAGCTTGTGCATCTGCTCGACCAGACGACTTCGCTCCGGGCCGGGTCGCGTTGTCGATAGCGCCCTGGCGATCTCGATGAAGCGCTCGCGGGCCGACCGGAACCCCGGGCTGTCGTAGAGGCTTCCGGCCCATTCTCGCTCGGCTTCTGACCAGAGCCTCAGGTACGGCTCGTGGATGTGCTC
>JADFNE010000115.1 GCA_022563535.1 Myxococcales bacterium | reverse complement strand
AAAATATCCATCCAGGAAGATGTAGGAGTCGCCAAGGCGTTGAGCTGGCTGCTCAGCAAAGGCTGGCGCAGACGCGGTCTAATCGACCTCTCCGCAATACCTGGCTAAAACCTCTCCCCCAGCCCGTCCGCTCAGCCAGACCGGCCCTTTTCCCTAAGCGCCCAACGGGCGACCAAGTTCGAGCGACCAATGCCCCCCGAGCCACGCCCCCCTACCCCTCACTCAACCCCGCAATAATCGGCGAAGGCGGCCCCACTGCCAGCAGCCACAACTGATGAATCGCCCGGGTAGCGCCTACGTGCAGCAGCCGACGCGCCGAAGGCACGTCGCGGTAGTTACCGGCATCGACATCCACAAGCACGACGTAGTCGAACTCCAGGCCCTTCACCTGTTCGATCTCGGTTACTTCGACGCCTGCTGTGAAGGAGAAATCCTGGTCGGTGATGTGGCGAAGGCCCGGAATCTCGCACTGTTCGAGACCTTCGAAGTAGTTGCGGCTGGATTCGACCGATGGGGTCAGTACTGCGACGCTGGCCAGAGGTTGTTCTCGTCGCAGGTCGCGCAGGGCATCGGCCAGGAAGGCGACAGACTCTCCACGGTGTCCGAATTGAAAGAGTTCGACCGGGGGGCCCGATCGCGTCGCTTGAGGCTGCTCTTCGTCCTCTTGCAGACTCCCGAGCAGCGAGTAGGCAAACTCAACAATCTCCTGGGAGGAGCGATAACTGATCCGGAGGGTGTCGACCTCCGCGCCTTCGACTCCGAGATAGCGAAAGAACTCCGACCATGAGGTAAAGCCGCTGTTCTGCATCACGTGCTGCTGGGTGTCACCCGCCAAGGTGATACTGGGATCGTTACCGAGACATCCGAGCAACACTTGAACTTCGAGCGGCGAGAAGTCCTGCACCTCGTCGAGGACCACATGGCGAAAGCGCAGGGGTCGCTTGCCCTTCGAGAGCAACGGTCCGACCCGCAGTTGCCATGCCCGCATCAACACTGCGTCGTCTTCTGCGTCGAGCGCCGCCCCGGTTTCCTCTTCCCCCGCCAGATAGGAATAGATCTCGTCGACGCGGTCGCGATTCCACTCGACGAACTTGTCCACTTCCTGATCGCTAAAGGCGCCGGGTGCAACGCGTTCGATGGTTTCACGTAACAGGGGCGCCAGGGTGAGTACGCTGGCCCAGTCGTCGAGCGCCTGTTCCCAGCGGCGGATTCCGGGCACCCGTTCCACCTGGGTTTCGAGGGCCGCAGCCAGAATTGGATGTAACTTGATGCGCTGCGCGATGGCAGGAGCGTCTTCTCTCGCCCTGCCCGGCAACCTGGGAAAGTGCCGTTTGCGTTCCTCGTTCACCCATTCCGGATAGGTCACGATTCGCACCCGGTTCAGTCCGAGGGAAGGCAGCACGTGTTCCACGTAGTTGCGCAGTGCCTTGGAGAACATCACCACCAGGGTGTCGCGTCCATCGATCCGTGGATCGTCGTATGCGAGGTAGGCCACTCGATGCAGCGCCACGGTCGTTTTGCCAGACCCCGCACTTCCGCGAATCACCAGAAACCCAGCTGACGGTCGCGTAATCAGGTCGAACTGGCTCGGATCGATTAGACCGGTGATTTCGGGAAGGTGCTTATCGACCTGCTGCGTGCGCCCGGAGGTGTCGCTTCCCAGGCGGCGATCTGCGGCGGCGCCCGGTTCGTGGGTATGCAGTGCATCGACCGCAGCGCCGGACAAGCGAGGCGCTTCGATTCCCCGCCGCAACCAGCGCCCCGGTTGCTCGGGGTCCAGGGCAAAGTCTCCCTCCGGTGCTTGGACGCGCTGAAGTTCGCCCCCTCGAATCCGCAGCATGCGCCGCACCAATACCTCGCCGATACGTTCGCGTCCGGCGATCTCCTCGTCGAAGTCTTCTCCCTGGGCGTAGCGATAGAAAATCCGCGAGATCGGTGCGTCCCGCCAATCCACGATCCGCACCCCTTTGGCGAGACAAGTGGCCTTGCCCAGACACAGGTCCCGAATCGCATCGCCCTCCCGCAGGCGCAGATGACCAAAATACGGAGAGTCCGGATCCACTTTGGCCGGCGGGCCCGCCCGTTGCAGCTGTTCGAGTACCGCGGACTGATGGTGATATTGCTCGAGCAGCGCGGACGAATCCTTCGCTTCATCGCCCGAGATCATCACCTCCCGCAGGCGTTCCAGTTCGCGGACCAGCGGCGCATGGGATGCCGTGCGCACCTCGGGGAGATTGGCCAGAGCGGCCTGCACTCGCTCGAGCAGTCGGCACTCTTCGTCCACAATTGGATCGTTCAACGACGTCTCCAGCTCTTCCAACTCGTCACTCCGGCACGTTTCGAAATTTTGCCCTGATTCGCCAACCCAAACCTATCGACTCGCGGTTTGCCTCACTTGATCGGCGGTCTCGAGCGTCAAATTCGGAAGCCCGACAGTTTACGCACTTCTCGAACCCCCACACCCTTTCGATCTGGGCCAAATCGCGCGCAGTAGAGGGTGGACGCAGGGCGCCGAGATTTGGCGCGGGGTTCAGATTTGGTACGTGAGGTGCTCCGCGCTCGCTCGACGCACCCCGCGTCGGGCCGATTCCTGGCACAGGTCTTCGATCGTGGTTTCAGCGAGGACCGAGGCAAAGCGCTCCGCGAGGACGCTCCAGAGAAAATCTGGCGCGCAGGCGTCGTTGGCAGCCTCATCGGGCCCGTCGGGTCCGACCGCGGGCGGCGGGGTAGCGCGCCCCCCGGCTTCGATCGGGCCTTCGACCGCTTCGACGACGTCGCGTAGTGTAATTTCGGCGGTACCCCGCAGCAGGGTGTAGCCCCCGCCCGGTCCCCGCTTGCCCTGCACCAGTCCCGCTCGACGCAAGCGCTGAAAGATCTGCTCCAGATAGCGGGCGGGAATATTTTGCCGTTCCCCGATGACGCGCAGCTGCACCGGCTTCAAGTCCGCGTTGTAAGCGAGATCAAAGATTCCGGAAATGGCGTATCGAATCTGCGAAGAAAGTGGACGCATCGAATTGCGAATCATGCAAGAGCAGGGTTCCGGCTGCCAGTCGGCAATTCTCGCGGTCCGCTGGCTCGTTTTTCGAACTTCGCCGTTCTGGCTGCTAGGGTACGCGGCGCGCGGCTCTCGCCCGGGCGGTATCCAACCGATACCCGCACCACCAAACCCGATCTGCGCAACCCCAACGGTTCGACTTCGCCTCCACTTGCAACTGCGCGCTGCCCAAAACGACGACCCAGGAAGATCACCGCCCGTGCTGATTCGACTCAACGATCTCGCCCGACAAATTGGAGGACGCACGCTTTTCGAGCATGCGAGTCTGGGCCTGAACCCCGGGGATCGAGTGGGACTCGTCGGACCCAATGGCGCGGGGAAGTCGACGCTGCTGCGCATGGTGGCCGGTGACGAGCCGTGCGACCACGGCGAGGTGATCAAGTCCCGGGGCGTCCGCATCGGCATGATCCGGCAGGAGATCAACCCGGGTCTTTCGCACAGCGTGCAGCAGGAGGCGGCGACAGCACTGGCGCGCCTCGACGAACTCGAGTTGGAAATGCGGGACCTCGAGCAGCAGATGTCCAGCCTCGGCGAACACCATCAAGAAATTCCGAGTGCCATCGCCGAGCGCTATGACAGCGTCAGCTCGCAATTCACCCACGGCGGGGGCTATGAGCGTGAATCTCGCATCGCCGCCGTACTCGCCGGCCTGGGCTTCGACGACGAAGCACGCGGTCGGCCTCTCAGCAGTTTCAGCGGTGGTTGGTTGATGCGGGTAGAACTCGCGAAACTATTCTTGTCCGATCCCGACGTGTTGCTGCTCGACGAACCGACCAATCACCTCGACCTGCCCGCGATCGCGTGGTTCGAAGAGACCATCGTCGCCTTCGAAGGTGCGGTGGTCGTGGTCTCCCACGATCGAACGTTTTTGCGCAAACACGCGACCCGTATTGCCGAAGTCGACGGAACCGGGCGCTTTACCGTCTACGAGGGCAACTTCGACCGGTATCTGGAATTGCGCGAAGAAATCCGCGAGCACCTGCTCGCCCGCAAGCTGAACCAGGACCGCGAGATCGCGCAGATGGAACGTTTCGTCGAGCGTTTCCGAGCCAAGGCGAGCAAGGCCAAGCAGGCGCAAAGCAGGGTCAAAGCGCTGTCCAAGATTGATCGCATCGAACTTGCGCCGGATGCCAAGCGACGCATGCGGATGAAGATCCCGGACCCGCCGCGAGCGGGTCGGACCGTGATAAACCTGACCGATATCCACAAGAGCTACGACGAGAAGAAGGTCTACGAGGGGATCGATTTCCAGATTCTTCGCGGGGACAAGATCGCCCTCGCGGGTCCCAACGGCGCGGGCAAATCGACGCTGCTGCGGATCGTGGCGGGCACGCTCGATTTCGAGGCGGGCGAACGCATCCCGGGGCATAACGTCGAAGTCGCGTTTTTTGCACAGCACCAACTCGAGGCCCTGCACTCCGAACTCACGGTGCTGGAAGAACTCGAACGCGATGCACCCTCGGAGGATTTTCCGAGGCTACGAGGCCATCTCGGAGGTTTCCTCTTCAGTGGTGACGACGTCGACAAAAAAATCTCGGTCCTCTCGGGCGGAGAAAAAGCGCGAGTCGCGCTGGCCAAGATGCTGCTGCGCCCGGCCAATCTGCTGGTGCTCGACGAACCCACCAACCACCTCGACATCGCGTCGTGTGAGGTGTTGGAGCAGGCGCTCGCCAGCTTTGCCGGAACCCTGGTTTTTGTCTCCCACGACCGAGCCTTCATCAATGTCCTGGCCACTCGTGTCGTCGAGGTCAACTACGGAGTACTGACCGAGTACATCGGAAACTACGACGATTTCATGGCGAAGAAGAGCGCTCTCGAACGACGGCAGGGCCGCGGGGCGGTGGCGGATTCAGTGTCTGCAGAGCCCCCGCGCAAGCTACCCGCCCCTGCCACGGAGGCGGCTCCGAAAACAAAGCCAGCTCCCAAGCTCAGCAAAGCCGAGCGGACCGCCCAGCGAGAGCGTCGCAAGGCACACGACAAGGTTCAGCGGAAAATTCAGCGCATCGAAAAACTGATCGAACAAGAAGAACGCAGCCTCGAAGCGCTGGGTTGGAAACTCGGGGACCCAAAGATCGCGAGCGACGCGACGCAACTGCAAGAACTCCAGGCGGAACGCGTCGCGGTCCAACAGCTGATCGAAGAGCAATACCGCGATTGGGAACGTCTCAGCGACGAGCTTTCGGCCCTCGCCGACGGCCTCGCTTGACGGGTTTGCGCTTTCTGCTCACGCTCTTGCTCTGATGCTTTGGCCGGGGCCGCCGCTCGCGGGTGGGTGGGGCCGCATCTCCCGACTCGGGTGCGAAACGAATCCAGCCCCGCAGCAGATTGACCTCTTCGACCCGCACCTGAATCGCATCCCCGAGCTGGTAGCGGGCACCGCTGCGCCGAGCGATCAACGCATGCCCGCGCTCGTCGAGAACGAGACCGAAACCCAGGCTCGCGCTCGGCACCAGGCCGTCTACATCGTGCTCGTCGAGGGTCACGTAGAGACCGTGGGCGGTCGTGCCCGAGATGATGCCCGCAAAAGAATCACCGACAAACTTCGACATGAACGCACACTTTTTGAGATCGACCATGTCGCGCTCAGCGCTCACGGCAACTCGCTCGCGATACGAGATTCGCTTTGCGACTGCAGCCAACCGGAGCGGGGCATCGAGCAGTGGATCGGGCGGGGCCGTGCCGAGTTCGAACCAATGCACGAGCGACCGGTGCACCACGAGATCTGCGTAGCGGCGAATGGGCGATGTGAAGTGCAGATAGGATGCGAACCCGAGCGCGAAGTGGCCATGGTTGTCGACCGCGTAGCGCGCTTGCTTCATCGCGCGAACGGCGGTCATGTTGATCAGCCGCTCTTCCGGACGACCCTCTGCACGACGCAGGGCCTGATGTATTTGTTTTGACTCGAGGTGCCGGGGAGCATCGGCGCCGAGCAGCCCGAAGCCTTGCAACTCCCGCTGGAGATCCTGCAGATCCGCCTCCTCCGGCGCTTCGTGAATCCGATAGACACACCCGATCGCCGCCTTCGAAAGGCGCTCCGCGATCACCTGATTCGCCAACAACATCGCCTCTTCCACGGCGCGATGGGCTCGGGTTCGATCGCGCCGGACGATTCGCTCCGGACGACCCATCTCATCGAGTTCGATCTCACTTTCGGATAGCGAGAAGTCGATCGAACCGTTTTCGAATCGACGCCTCGACAATCGTGTTTCGAGGCGCGCGAGCAAACGAACCTGGTCGGCAATCTCGCGCGGGGTCGTTTCCGGATCGTCCGGTTCCGGCTCCATCAGCCGCGCGGCCTGCTCGTACGAAAGCCCGGCCCGGGAACGAATCACGGCGGGATACGCGCTCGAGCGCAACACCCGGCCATCGCTGTCGACGCGCATCTCGACGGCAATCACGAAGCGATCGCAATTGGCCCGAAGCGAACACAGGTCTGCCGAGATGCGCTCGGGCAACATCGGAATCACGCGATCGGGAAAGTAAACGCTGTTGCCCCGCTGCAGCGCTTCGCGATCGAGGGCCGAGCCGGCCGTCACGTAATGCGAAACATCGGCAATCGCCACCCACAGTCGCAGTTGCTCACCCACCTGCTCTACGCACAGGGCGTCGTCGTGATCCCGGGCACTGGCCGGGTCGATGGTGAGAAACGCTTGCTGGCGAAGATCCACACGACGCTTCAATTCGTCGGGATCGAGTGCTTCAGGGAGGGCCGCGACTTCGGATTCAACGTCCTTTGGAAAGTCGAGCCTCAGCTTGTGATTCCAGGCCACGGCGCGAAAGTCTGCCTCGGGATCGCCCGGTCGCCCCAAACGTTCGGACACCCGCCCCCGGAGCGCAGCGCGCTTGCCGCGTACCGTTCCCCGAGCGGACGACAATGGAACGACCACCACGACCTCACCGATCTCCGCTCCGGCGAGATCCCCGCGCGCGACGCCGACTCGCCAGCGCGCCTTGTCCTTGAATGGCACCACAAATGACTCGCCGCGTGCCGCGCGCAAAACGCCGACCCACTCTCCAGGTGCCTCGCGAACTTCCTCGAGCGCGCAGGCAGCGTCACTGGATCCTTCGAGGGGAGCGAACAAGATCCGTTGGCCGGACTTGATTGGCGTCTCGGACTGCAGCGCCCAGGCGCGGCGGCCGTCGTCGACCACGATTCCGTGCAACGGGCCCGAAGTGCTCTCGACCACGCCTTCGCGCAGCCCGTCCCGACGCGCGAGGCGGTAACCACCAACCACCTGCTCGATCTGACCCGAGGCAACGAGTTGGCGAAGAATCCCGAGAACGACCTTGCGAGCTCCCTTGAAGCGTCGCCCCCGACTTGTGAACCGTGCGAGGATCGCCTTGGGGGTCACTACCGATTGCCGGAATCCCCGGAGCACTTCGAGGATCTGTCCCGGTTCGATCTTCTCGAACGTCATCCCACCCCCACGCGCTCGACTTGAATCCGGACCTGGAAATAAATTCGCCTGACGACGTTCATTGACGTCGATGCGCCGGGATCCTAGCCTCGGTCGCCCTTGCCCGGGTGGCGGAATTGGTAGACGCGCTAGATTCAGGTTCTAGTGTTCGCAAGGACGTGCTGGTTCGACTCCAGTCCCGGGCACCATCCAGCTTCTCTAAGTTCACTTTCAGGCTTTCTTCGAGGTTCTCTACAAACCAGTACCTCGGGACGGCCCCGCCTCCGAGCGCTCCCGCCCGCGATGTCAGCAATTTAGGTCGAGATTGCCCCGACAAGGCCCTTGACCCCGGCGCAGGGGTGCATAGGGTTGCGATCCGGAGGGAGCCAGCGTGAGCGACGAACACGATCCAGGGCAGCCGCCCGACGACTCCAGCGAGACCGATGCCAGCCGCGAACATGAAATCCGTGGCCCGGGCGATGAGATCTTCACTGTCCCCGGCGTGCTTCCGCTGATTCCGGTGCGCGATGTAGTGGTGTACCCGGGCGTCACGGTGCCCCTCGCGATAGGACGCCGCAAATCTCTCGCCGCCCTGTCCCACGCTGGGCACAACGGATTCATCTTACTCGCGACCCAACGCGACTCCGGAGCCCAGGAACCCAGCCTCGATGAACTTCACCCCGTCGGCACGATTGTCCGGGTGCTCCGCATCATCGATGCCCGGGGTGAGGGCAAACAAGCGTTGGTCG
>JADFNE010000114.1 GCA_022563535.1 Myxococcales bacterium | reverse complement strand
CGCACTCCGTACCAAAAGCCGGATAGACCCATCAGGCCCACCAACACCAGCAGCGATCCAGGCGAAAACGACGGGACGGGGGGGGGATGCAGCCGACATAGAGACAATTCTTGCTGATCTGAAAGCTGTCGAGGACGACACCAGCATTGCTGAGGAAGACAGCGTCGAGTTGAAGGTCATTCACGTCGATGATCATCGATCCCAGGGTCAATGAAATATTCGACGTCATGACTGGATGGTCGAACGTTCCACCAGCCTGAGCGTCAATGGCACATCCCATGGCCGTGTAGACCGTTCCTCGGTGGCTCATCGGTCCCATTAGCTCAGTAAAGTACGCACCATCCCCAAACGGGTTGCCATCTCCTCCATCGACCATGTGGCTCATGGCATCGAATGTGTTCGACAGCCCGTAGTGTCCCTCAATGAGAAACGAACGCTCATAACTGTGGCTGTGGCCCGTGAGAACGAGGTCGACTCCGTACTGTTCGAAGACAGGCGCAAAGTTCGTTCGCATCTCAATCATCCTGCCTTCCGTGTCCGAATCATGTGTGCCCTTGCTATAGGGCGGATGATGGAAGAAGACGATGATCCAACGCTGATTGGTGTTGGCAAGATCGGCCGATAGCCAGTTGTACTGGATACCGCCAACACTCCTGTCGGAGTCCGCCGAATCCAGTGCGACGAAGTGGATATTGGCGTAATCGAACGAGTAATAGGCCTCTGTATTACTGGCGACACCTCCAGCCTCACCCAAAGTAGGCAGCGTAAATACATCGAAATACGGTCCCGTCTGCGTTGGAGAATCCGAGCTGTCCGTGTCGTGGTTGCCGATGCTGGGCCATAGGACCGTGTTTCGAAGGATCTCCGGGAAGTTGTTGAATACTGCGTCTGAGTATTCGGCATACGTTCCGTTTAGGTACGCATTGTCACCGAGCATGATCACAGCGTCTGCAAGATCGACTCCGACATAATTGAGATAGGCCGCCTTGAGCGACGCAGAAATCGCGTTGTTGCGGCCCGAATCACCGAGCACCCAGAGCCGTACAGGATCGATAGCGCCTGTAAGTGGTGATGTGACGAAGTAGTGATCACTATCGCCTCCTGCGAGAGTCTCAGTGATCGTTCCGACGGAGTAGTAATATTTGATGTTCGAATTGAGCAAGTTGATTTCGAACTCGTGTTTCGTATTCGGAACGGGGATGGTCAGCGTCGTGGAAAGGTTGGCCGGATCGGGGCCGTAGCGTAAGGTGCTCTCCGTACTCACGTCGGTTTCCCATCGTACGATCATACTGGCAGGGGTACCCAGTTGCAGATAGGGCGGGTGGATCAGAGTGATCGCCGCGCCCTCGCAAGCATCCCCTACCCCATCCAGGTCAGTATCGAGTTGGGTTGGGTTGGGCGTGAAGACGCAGTTGTCACAAGCATCGCCAATGCCATCGCTATCCACGTCGGCCTGATCCGCATTGGCAATCCCGGGACAATTGTCCTCGCCAATGGGAACCCCGTCGCCAGAGCAGTTGATGGGTGCACCGCCCGGGCCGCCTCCTGGGCCGACAGAAACATTGGCACTGCAGACGTTCTCGTCGCTCGAACCAGACTCCGATACCGCACTAAATAATTGATCTTCAAGATAGTTGTCCTGAATCGTTGCGAATGCAGTGTTGTAGAGCAGGATCCCGTCCCAGCCATGAATGAGCGTATTGTTTGTTGCATTGACGGTATCCATGTCGTTCCAGCGAATCCCCGCGCCGGGAATGCCCGTCAGCGTATTCCCGCTGACATTCGTGCAGTTGTAGATGGCCGTCTGATTCGTTTTCCCCCCCGTGATCTCGTTGTTCAGAGCCCAAGAGTCGATGACACCCCGGCAATCGATCGTATTGTAACTTTGGGGTCCATTGTTGGCTGAGATGCGGTTGTCCTGAATCGTGAGGTGCCAACCAGAATCTACGGGGTCGTCCGAGAATCCGTATCCCATGATCGGGCGGGCGCTCTCGCCGCCGGCGTTCACACAGTCGTTGTTGACGATCGAAAATGTGCCCCCTCCGATGATGCTGACACACCCCCCCGCGGGACCGTCAATGTAATTCCCAACAACGTCGATATTGTCGCCTTGTACCTGGATGGCTGACTGCTGGGAACCCGGCGCGGTTTGCACGAAATTGTTCTCGATTAATGCGCCCAGGGCAGGCAGGAATATTTGCCCGATGATGCTCGAGTTGTTTCGTATTGTAATGCCGATGTTGTCGAATGCCTCGCCACAACTGAGGAAGCATCCGATTGCGATCCCGTTGCTTTGAGACACTTCAACGATCGAATTTTCGATGATCAGATTGGAAATATCGCCACTGATCGATGCCAGGTAGATTCCGATCTCGGCACATTCCCATGGTTCCGTAGCGATGTCGCAGCTATCGCGAATGACCTCATCATGAATATGGAGATTCGCAACCACGTCGCCAGTGTACGAACTTGCGATATCGATCGCCCTGTTGCTCCAACCGGCGCCGGCACCCACGCCTACGTCATAGACATTGAACGCGATTTCGACGTCGTTGGATGCGGATACATCGACGCAAGATCCAGCGCTGGGAACGCTTGGACAGTTGACGAAATTGTTGCCCAGGATCTTGGCACCCGAAGTTTCACTGTCGAGCACGACGCTCTCATCGCCTAGGCTCTCGAATGTGGTGTTTCGGACGATCAGGTTGGTGCCAGCTTGAAAGAAGATGCCGTGGGTCTCCTCGACGGTGGGGGGCTCGTGGGACTTCCACAGTGCAGTTGCGCCGCTTGTCTGGCCGACGACCTCCCCAAACAGTGGGTTGAACCGCAAATCATCCATGTACCACATGCTTCCATCGGGGCGGATCGAGTGAAACGTTGCAGTCACGTTACCGGTGAACGTAAGCGTCTCGTTAAAGACGAATGTGCCCTTGACGTTCTTCACTTCGGCAACGTATGAATGGGAGTGACCATGTCCCACCGGATCATCGTCCAGAAGCTTGAGGTTCTCGATAATGACGTTGTCCGGCCCCGGCCCGGTGCCGTGTAAGCAACTCGTATCGTAGCAGAGCCCAATCAAGACCTGGCCTGTCGCCTGTGCCGGCAACAGCACGGAGCAATCGCCATCACCAAAAATTCGAACACCGTCGTCACCAAAGACCAGCACGAGGGAGAAGAAGGGGGTAATGCCGTCGGTGCCGAGCCGGTAGTTTCCGCACGGCACGTAAACGTTTCGGTGCCCTAGAGCAATCGAGTCGGCGATGGCAGCCATGAATGCCGGAATATCATTGGTGTCGTTCGTTTGATCACCAATGACTGCATTTCCGACAGCGCCATAGTCCATGACGTTGGCGAATACAGCAGGAGGGATGGTCGGACCGGGGGGTTCGAGCGTCACCGCCGCAGTGAGCGCCGGACTCGAGAGCAACAGGAGCAGGCTCAGCAACGTAGAGGGTAAGTACTGCAAGGATAGAATTCCACGCGGTCGGTTTAGTGAAATACGGACAGCTCCGACCACCCCCTGACCGCTGCAAGTTCCACAGGTAAATCACAACTAATTTCACGACAACTGAGCGGGCAGTATATCAGATTCCGCCGCTTCGATTTTGAATGTTACTCGATCAAGCGGACCATGCGGACAACGGATCACCTGGGAGTAATCGGCTTCGTACTATCGGGGCCACGCAACACACGTCGTACTACTGTGTAATTGAACAACAATCGAAAGTTTTCCGATGTGAGAACGTGGGAGCCTCAGTCGTCCTCGGGCGCAATATCGAAACGCTCGAGGTAGTTGCTGAAGGCTTGCCGCACCGCGTGCGGGTCGACCCCATACTCTTCCGGCGTGTATAGGTGGACCCCGTGCTTGCCCTTGGGATTGTCGTCGATGAAGGCCCGCATCTTTCCCGCAGCTTCACTGGTCATTTCCAGGCCCAATGCCTGGTAAATGTTCTCGACTACGGCGTACTGGTCCTTTACGAAATCCGAGAAGTGCATGTCGTAGAAAAGTGCGTCAGGGTATTCGTTGTCCCGCCTGATTCCTATCGCATGCATCAGTACCCGTTCGAGCCGTTGGGTCCAGTCGGCCGCGATCTCCTTGCGATCGACATGATCGCTACCCATGGATCGCACCAGCGAGGTCAGGCTGGCGTAGGAGGTCATGGACTGCACGGGGTCGCGGTGGGTAAACACAATGCGCGCGTCGGGATAAGTCGCGAGCAGATGCTCTAAACCCCACATATGGGCGCCCGTCTTCAGCACCCAACGGTCCCGCCGATGGCGCGACTGCAGGTGCTGCAATTGTTTTCGATGAAAGTCGTAGACGTGTGACAGGTCCGCTTCTTCGTCTAGCCAGTCCTGGTACGAAGGGACGCGGAACTGGTTGTGGAACAAAGGCGTACACATCGTCTCGCCCATCATCGTCACGCACTCTTGCGATAGTGTGGCACCCATCGGATGCATGGCCTTGAAGCCCGGGATCAGTGCGTCGATGTCCGGAAAGGTGGCGGCGCACTGCGCGATGCGCGGATCACTGTGAAACGTCGCTGCTTCGGGGGGCGGTGAAGGAAACATGGTTTCCCACGTGAGCGGTGCCCGGCTGCTGGGATCTTGCGCGAGGATGTCGTGGAGGATCGTGGTCCCGGTGCGGGGCAAGCCAATGATGAAGACCGGTTTCGTGATCGTCTCCAAGGCGATTTCCGGAAACCGCTTTCGGTCTTCGACGTAGCCCAGGCGGTTCACCGTGTGCCCGAGAATGCGTTCCTTCGCGATGATCCGGCCAATCGTGTTGAGTTGGGCTTCCTTTTCCAACGACTCGAGGAGTCGATTGAGTGGATCGATGAAGGGGCCACTGCCGAGGTCGTCGAGCCCACCCGCGCGCTGCTGGGCTTCTGCAAGCAACGTGTTCAGGTCCAAACTCACGCCTTCGTCACTCACTGTCAGTAGCTTCCGACGCTGGAGCGGGAGGCAGCAAGTTGCCCGCCCCAAGCACGTTCTCTGGATCGAGGGACTGTTTGAGTGCGGCGGCCCAACGCAATGCCGCGGGCGAGAGCACCCGCGGCAAAAAACCGAGCCGCAGCTTCCCCACCCCGTGGTGATGCGAAAGCGAGCCGCCCGATTTCAAGACCTCGTCCCGGGCGCAGCTTTCGAGTTCGGCATAGATCTCACTCGGATGATCGAGCCCCTTGTAGTGATGCGCGAAGTAGAAGTAGATACAGACGCCCGAGTGATAGAGTTGGGTGATCCGGCAGCTGATGAAGGGCGCTCCCGGCAAACCCCGCGCCGCATACTCTTCGCGCACCCGACGCTTGACGTTCTCGCAGAGAGTGAGCGCCTGGCTCCACGAAACCGATGTCTCGAAAGATTCGGCCAGGACCCAGTGGCGCATGATGAAGTCGCGCAGGTAGGCGATGCCGAAAGTCAGTTGGTAGCCGCGTCTTCCGTTTTCCGCCCCCGCGTGCATTCCGCGATGACGTTTGGCGAGCTTGGCTACCGCATGTTCCTGGCTGCGCACCTCGACCTTGCTCCCCTCGAAGACGAAAGAACAAGCGACCATCTGATCCGGGTCGAAGCCGCGCAGACCGGTAACGTACAAACGCTCGAACTTGCGCATCAGCGCCTTTGCGCCCTCGGCCTTTGGCTTCAGGGTCTGGCTCAGCTGAAATTGAAGATTGTCGACCAGGCGCACGCTCGCCGGGGGGACTGCCTCGCGCTGGAGGTCGTATAGGAAGGCAACTCCGCTCTCGAAGTTGCGAAACAACACTGCGTCGTAGTGCTGCACCTCTGGGACCGGAAAGATCTTCATCACTACCCGGGTGACGATCCCGAGGGTTCCCTCCGAGCCGAGAATCCAACGACGCGGGTCGATGCCGATGCTTTCTCTGGGACAAACGTTGTCGCGCTCGATTACGCCGTCCGGCGTAACGATCCGAACGTCGAGCAACAGGTCTTCGATATTTCCGTAGCGGTTCTTCTTCATGCCGCTCGCATGGGTGGCAACCCAGCCGCCTACCGTCGAGAACTCAATGCTGTCAGGCTCGTGGCCTATGATGAAACCGTACTCCGCAAGCTGTGATGCCACGTGGCGCCCGACAGCACCCGCCTGAATGCAGGCAGTCATGTTCGTCGGGTCGATCCACAAGATTCGGTTCAGGCGACTCAGATCCACCGACACCAACAGTCGTTGTTCGCTTTCGGGAACTGCGAGCGCCTCGGTGACATTGGTACCCCCGCCGAACGGGACCAGACAGACCCGGTGCTGGATCGCGACGTCCATGATGGCTTCGACATCTTCCTCACACCCGGGCTGGATCACCAGGTCCGGAAGCCGGGGCGGTTGCTGATAACGAATCGCCCACATGTCCTCCTGGGAGTGCCCATGCGCGTGTCGCAAACGGACTTGAGGGTCATTGCAGATAGAGGATTCGGGGAGAAACTTGCGGAGTGCTGCCAGGAAGGACTCGTCGGTCTTCGGCTCTTGAACCTTGGGTGGATACGAAGGGGGATGAACATCATTGGGGTTCAGTTCCACCCCAAGCACGCCCTCCATCCAGGGCAGCAGATCGGGCAGCACGGACCCGGAGATCGCATAGCGATCCCCCATCATGACGACGCTTCTGTCCGCGCGTGCCTCAAAGCGCGAATCTTCGAAGCCCCAGGCAGAGAGACTCACGCAATCGTCGCCGTGCGTCGGCGGGTCCCCGGGCACGATGCGCGTGCTCGCGATACCGCCGATCAAGTCCGTGCCATTCGGTCGTCCTTGCTGCATTCCGTTCTCCTCGCGCGGAGTCTAACGCGATGTGTGAGGTAATAGGGATTTCGCGCCAGCAGGCTGGTATTGGCGGGAGAGTCCGATCCAAAAGGACCCTCTCTTGTAATGGATCGCGGCGGGCGTCGGGTGTAAGATGGAGAGGCGTTGAGGTGGCCCCGATGCACCTCCACCAGAGGACAGCTTAATGAGCGCTGATGCGCAAAAGACAAAGCGCGATCTGGTCGAGGAAAATGAAGCGCTGAAGCGGCGCCTGGCCAGCTTTGAAGCGCTCTACGAAGCGAATGCGTCATTCGACTTCGCTGCCAAGACTGCCGCCTATTTCAACCTGCTGGAATCCGCCGGAACCTTTGCGGTCGAGCTGGACGAGCGCTTCAGGATTACCCACGTCACGCCGAGCATACAGACGGTACTCGGCTATACGCCGGACGAGGTGATCCATCACGGCCGCCCGGACTGGATCCACAAAGAGGATTGGGGCCATCTCCAAGAGCGCTTCGCGAAGCTCATGGCCTCCGGAGATAGCCAAGTCCTTTCCTGTCGACTGTGCCACAAGGACGGGCGGTGGAAAACGTTCGAGGTCGTGGCGTGCCCCTACCGGAATTCGGAGGGCACTCCCAATCTGATTGCTCACGTGAGGGACATCTCTGCGATCTCGCAGACGAACCTCTCTCTGCGCGAGACCCGTGAGCGGAACCAGATGGTCGACGAGATGAGTCGCGATATGGTGCTGCTCATTACGAATCCAGACGGCGAGCTGATCTGGGCCAATTCGGGCCTCATGAATCTATGGGGTTACACGGCCGACTACTTCAAAACCCGGCGCGCCTTCGAAGAGATCCTCCACCCAGACGACCGTGAACGCGTCTGTACGACGTTCTACGCTGAGTGCAAAGAAGTGGGCGCCAGCTGTTCGTACGAGCCCTATCGGATCCGACACAAGGACGGATCATACGGCTGGTACGAGGGAGGTGACCGCGTCTACCAGACCGAGACGGGAGAAAGAGTGATTCTCTCCGTAGTGCGAGATGTATCAAAAACCCAACGTGCCCTCGAAGAGCTCCGCGAAAGCGAGGAGCGCTACCGCATCCTGGACGAACTCAATCACGATGTCATCCTGCAACAGTCAGACAAGGACGGTCGGGTCGTTTGGGCGAACTCATCCCTCTACGATGTGCTGGGCTACACGAAGGAAGATCTACCCGACACGGAGACCCAGTTTGCCAATGTCCACCCAGATGACCGAGAAGCCTCTCGCGCCGCCTACGAGGCGGTCTACCCGGAAGTTGGCAAGATTATCCACTATCCGCTTACTCGCTGCAGGCACAAGGACGGTTCGTGGAGGTGGCTCGACGGCATCGACATGGTCTGTGAGAACCACAACGGCGAACGCTCGATACTTTCCGCCTCACGGGATGTCACAAAACAAATTCAGGCTGAAGAAGATCGC
>JADFNE010000113.1 GCA_022563535.1 Myxococcales bacterium | reverse complement strand
GCACCCTGGTCACGGGAACGGACGAACCGGACTGGAAATTCGTACACGACATCCAGGAGGTCGAGTTCCAGCTGCTCGAGCCCGCTCGCTCGCGCACGACCTGGATCATCGAGCACGAGGGCAAGGCCTATATCCCCTGCGGCTATATGACAACCTGGTGGGGCAAGATCTGGAAGCAGTGGCCGCACGAAGCGCTCAAGGATGGACGCATCCTGCTCAGGATCGGCGACAAGCAGTACCGGCGTCAGCTGGTGAGAATAGAAGGTGGGCCACTGATTGCGCCGATCACTGCTGAGTTGGGGCGCAAATATCCAGCGGCGAGCGCGGTCTCGGCGGAGACGGTGGCCTCTGGCTACCTGTGGTTGTTCGAGCTGGCGCCCCCCATATAGCCCCAGAAGAGGGTCACTTGTGTGCTCAATGGAGTCGGTTGACCCACCCGCTCTGGGCAGGCTCACACTCCCGCTGCGCCATCCCGTCGGCCCCCAATCCGCTCCCAGTGATTGGCCCGTGGGAAAAATTTTATCCTTTGTGTTACACCAAAGAACGACACTTCCACTCTCAACGGGAAACGATTCTGAGAGACGGTTTGAATAACGCTTTGCTATCAGCAACTTATCGATTCCGCATGCGGATGGACCACTTGGTACGGCGATTGCAATGTTACGGGGCGGGATGATGTAATTGATATGGATGCCCGGTGCAATACCGCCGGGAATTCGGGTGCAATTGAACTGAAATGGGAAGGGATTTGTACCGATGCCGATCAGCAATCATGCTGTGAGGCTAGCTGCTGCTGCGTTTTTTGCGAGCTGTTTGCTGGCCTCCAGTTCCTCTGCCACGACCGTCACACTCAGTGACGCGAGCAGCGACGAAGTCGGGTCTCCGGCTGCAACCATGGACGGCACGGTCGAGTTTTCGGTTTCCGGGAACACGCTCACGATCGACGTGACGAACGACACGACGGGCACGATGCGAATGACGGAACTCGTCTTCAATGGGTCGGTCGACGTAACGAACCTCACGCTGGACACGTCTCCGAACGCGAGTGGTGGCGCGGCACTTTGGGTGTTTTCGACAAGTGTGACCGCGGACATCTTCGGCACGTTCGATTACGGTGTCGACGGCATCAAGGTCGGCAACGGCCCGAGTGCTGAGTTTGGTGAAGTCCTCGCCGGCGAAACAATCCAGTTCACATTCTCGATCTCGGGATCCGGATTCGACGCGAGTTCATTCTCGTCGAGTGAATCGTCAGGTGGATTTACGGTGGCGGCGTTCTTTAACACGAACAGTGGGAACGGCGGAGCCTTTGGCGCTGCCGTTGTGCCAGAGCCATCTTCGGCTGTCATGTTGATGCTGGGCCTGATCGGGTTGACGCAGCTGGGACGACGCCGAAGCTAGCCTGGGTCGCTGGCGACAGCGAACCTCGCTAAATCAAAGGAGAGTCGGGACACCGGCTCTCCTTTATTGCGTCTGGAACTCGTCGCGCTTTTCTGGGGCACTCCAACCCTGTGTGTAGTACAAATAGGTCCGTATTTTCGACCTAGGCCGGGGATGGGAGGTGCTCAATCCGGCATTCGGACTGCTGAAACACAGGAAAGTGCCAGCTCCGATGAAGAAAGCGCACCTTTCAGTCATTGGGTCTTTACTGGTTCTTGTCGTTGGCCTGATCGTCTCAAGTTCGACCACGCCCGAAGCGCGGGACAGCGCGGCCGAAATGGCCGAGTTGGACGACCGGACCGCGCCAGCGGACCGCCCCAACATCCTCTTCATTCTGGCGGATGATCTCGGGTGGCATCAGCTGGGCAGCTACGGCACCAGCTACCACGAGACGCCGGTTCTCGACCAAATGGCCGCTGATGGCATGCGCTTTACCCAGGCCTACGCGGCGGCACCGGTTTGCTCCCCGACTCGGGGATCGATCATGACCGGCAAGTATCCGGCGCGAACCCATCTCACGGTCAACATCCCGACTAGCCGCAACTTCGACCGGGTCACCGTCACCCCGGATTTTGCCAAGTCGCTCCCGCTCGAAGAAGTTACCGTGGCAGAGGTGTTGCAAGCGGCTGGTTACGTGACAGGGCATTTCGGAAAATGGCACCTCAACAAGGACAAGGACTACGCGCCGGGTCGTCCGGGTGACCCCGGATCTCAGGGGTTCGACGAGGTGCTCACTACCCACAAGTACAAGTCCGGTCCGCCCAGTCCCTACGCAGGTGACTACCAGCACGTTCGCCACATTACGGATCAAGCACTGGCTTTCATGGAAACGAACCGCGACCGACCCTTTTTCGCGTATGTCTCTCACAACAGCATTCATGACCCCGAAATCGAGAAGAAATCGTTGGTTGCGAAATTCCGCCAAAAATCCGGCAGCGGCAACGACGTCAAACAGGGCCACCACAACCCGATCCAGGGCGCCATGCTCGAGGTCCTGGACGCGAGCATCGGGCGGCTACTCGAGCGCGTACGAGAGCTGGGGATCGAAGAGAGAACCCTGATCGTGTTCTTTTCAGACAATGGTCATCTCGGTGCCAAGGACGGTCTCCCATTGCGGGGCAGCAAAGGCGACCTTTACGAGGGTGGAATCCGATCGCCCTTGATCGTGAAATGGCCGGGCCAGATACCTTCCGGAACCACCAGTGACGAACTCGTCATCAGCAACGACTTCTTGCCGACGTTTGCGTCATTGGCTGGGGTTGCGGATTCCCTCGAAAACCTCGACGGATTGGACCTTTCCGAACTTTTCCGCAATCCGTCGAGCCGACTCGGCCGAGATACGCTCTACTTTCATTTTCCCCACTATCACCGCTACGGGTTGGGACCACAGGGCGCGATTCGGGTAGGTGACCTGAAGCTGATCGAATCCTACGAAAGAAATCTTCTCGGCCAGCCCGACGTCTTCGAACTCTATGACCTCGAAGCCGATCCGGCCGAGCGACGGAACCTCGCAGCTGAACGGCCGAATAAAGTGAAGGAGTTGGCTACAAAGTTGGCCGCTTGGCGGAAATCTGTTGGCGCCCAGGAAATGACGACTCACGAAACGCTTGGAAACACGATGCACTTGAAAGAACGTTTCACCGAATTGCGGAAAAAACTCCTTTAAAGTCTCTTCGATCGGGATCCACTCGACAAAAGAACATCGACGGGTTGCACCGATTCACCACTCCGCCGATCTTGGAAAGGAAGCAGAGGAGGGATTAGGCAATCCGAGCCGCATTTTTGCGAAACAACCCGATAACGGGTCTTATGTAAAGCTAGAACGAGAAAGTCATCCCTGTCTTCGGGCGTCGCTGTGGTAGCCGCATTCTCCCGCCATCGGCGCGCGAGAGAGGGTGAGACTCCATCGATGGGGCGGAGTCGCGCTCGTCTCTTTCTGCTCATCGAGCCTGCGAGTTGAATCCACGTGTAGCCCGCTTGATGGTCCGCCAGGACTCAGGTATTCGTTTACGCCTGATGCTTCACGTAATGTCGCTGCTGGTTTGCAATGAGTTCGACCTCGTGCGAGAGAACTTCGACCTCCAGGTCAAGTGCAGCGCCGACCTTGTCCCCGCGCGCCTCCATGCGCGAGAAACGCGGGAATGGTGAACAAGACCCGTCTCGGAATCAAGTTCTTCTCCCTGCTCGTGTCTCTGCTCCTCGGTATCGGAGCCTTCGAGTGCGGCTCGATGATCGCGATCGAGACGGAGACCGTTCCGGCGACTCGTCCCTCGTACTCGAAGTCGGGGACGCAGCCGTTCTGGGCGGACATCAATCCGAACTGGGGTGTCTGGCATCACAAGATCGAGTTTCGCCACGCGAAGTCCTGCTTCGACGTCGTCTACAAGGCAAATAGTTACGGTGCCCGAGACAAGGAGCGAGACCGACGATCCAGCGAGTCTCGGATCGTTGTGCTGGGCGACTCATTCGTAGAGGGCTACGGGGTCGCCGACGACGACCGGCTCACGAACCTTCTCGCGGTTCGGTCAGGGATCGAGCATCTCAACTTCGGGACGGCTGGCGGTTTCGGCCCCGTCGGCGAGTACAAGCTTTACGCATCGCTGGCCCAGGGATTCGATCACGACGCGGTGATCCTCGCGATCCTTCCGGACAACGACTTCACTGACGATGCCCCCGACGCATGGCGAGATTCGAAGCGCTATCGAGTCTACTGGGAGGGCAGCTACCCCGACTACACACTGACCTACAACCTGAACGACCCTGCAGACTCGGAGTTCAACGAACGACCCGGGCTGGTCTCCGTCGCGAGATCCACCCTTCGAGACTACACCTACGGGTATCACTTCGTGAGCTGGAACATCGCCGCGTACAAGTACTCGCGCAAGATGCGGAAGCTCGCTGCTCCCGACCAGAGCCGCTACTACCACTACACGCGTGATGAATGGGATCGCATGCGCTATTCGATCGAGAAGATCCGCTCTCTCGCAGCAAACAAGCGAATGATGATCTTCGCGATTCCACGAGAGGTAGATTTCGTGGAGTATGCAAAGAACGGCGCACCCCCGTTCTCGAGCGACATGCGAGCTCTCTGCCAGGAACTCGACATCGAGTTCATTGACTTGATCGGCCCGATGGCTGGCGAGAGCACATTCGAGTTCTTCCACTCTTGTGACCGCCACTGGTCGCCGAAGGGCAACGCCTTCGCGGCGTCCGTGCTTATGCGAGAGTCGAAGCTCTATCGCTGAGACGGGAGCGCGTCCCGTCGCGCATTCACGGCCGAGAGCATGACCTGTATTGTGCCGCTCAGGAGAGACATCAGAATTCCGTCCGAAACACATCGGTGTCAAGCACGACGTCAAACGATAGAGAGCCCTGTCGCTGTTCGTTACTCGCGATTCGTAACTGGTGACAAGTGACGAAGTACGTCGATGTCTACTGCGAACAGGAAGCTGTCTGCCTATCCGGTTCGACTCGTCCCGTGCTTCGATATGGAGCGCTAAACGCGCAACTGGGTGTTCTAGTCCTGCATCGGGTCGTATTCCAAGCAACCCACCAAATTCAACGCTCCAACCCTCTACTACCGTTGGTTGTCCCAAGAATCGGTAGAAAAGGCAGTTCCGGCGACTCGCGGTGAGCGCGGTGCGTTCCTGGAGTTTTTCGCGCTGCTGGGGCACTCCAATCCTGATTGTAGTACTAGTAGTTCCTTATGTTGGTTCCATTACAGTGGGGATTGATGGACGGGGCCGCGTCCCTGGAAGAGTCCTGGAACTCGATCGCGATTCAAGTCGCCTTGGCGACCGTACTTGTCGTGGGCTGCATCCGTATTCCTGAAATCTGGGTGAGAGACTTCGAGGCACCCTACGTGGTCGTTCTTCTTGTGTGGCAAGTGGCGTCGTTTGTACTGATCGCGAGCCGACAGCCGACCGACTCAATCTCTGAAGTCGAGCTGGCACAAACTGCCGGTGCTTCTCTGACCGAAGACCGACCCAACATCGATCACTGGAAGAAAAGAATCGAGGAGATGGTGTTCAAAGCGCCTCCTGTCCCAGTGCAGGAGAACGTGATGTCAAAGCAAAAATGGTACGAACTGGACGAGTTCTCCAGTCGCCTACATGCCCTGCTGCTGATCAAGCCCCCAAATTCCGCGGCGGTTCCCCTCCGGTTCTCGCAGGAGGTATCGCAACTCGCCGATATCCCCGCGACCGTCTTTCAGGTACTGGGGCCGGCACCGGCGCCGAACGATGGCCATTCAGTGTTTGCTCTCGATGAGGTCAAAGGGCGAGACATCTCGGTTCTGGCGGGTGTGGTCGACAAGAACGCGATCGGCAGGCGAGTGAGGCCTAGGCGTGGGATTAGCCGCACAAGCCTGGGGCACCTTGGATACAACCCGGATCGAGGATGGACCAACCATGAGTAAACTGGTGGCCTGGAGATCGAAATGACCCGCGGATCGCGCAAGCGCCACACCAACCGCCACATCAAGGATGCCAGCTTCGTCGCACTTGGCTTCAGCCTTGTTCTCGTTTCCTGCGGTGACCCGTCACCACCCGCAGAAACCTTTGCGGTTGCTGCGCAATCTCCCGCGCCGGTGCCCGAGGCGCGCTGCCTGGATCGCAATCCACTGCGCAACCCATACTTCGGCGACGTGCATGTCCATACCTCGCTGTCGAGTGACGCATGGATGTTCGATGTCCGGTTGCGACCCGACGACGCCTACCGCTACGCGTTCGGAGAACCCGTACTGCTGCCGCCAAACGACTCGGACGGTCGCCCGACTCGGAAGGTGCGCATCGATCGGCCCCTCGACTTTGCGGCGGTGACCGATCACGCGGAGTTTCTAGGGGAAACGAAGCTGTGCAACGATCCCACAGCCGAGGGGTACGATGGAGATTTCTGCGAAACCTTTCGAGAGGGGAACGGGCGCGCTCCCCGACTCGTTTTTCAGATCATGAGCCCGGTGACCTGGCGGGACGACGCAATCTGCGGATCGGATGGAGTTCGCTGCCGCGAAGCCGCGCAATCCATGTGGCGGGAAACCATAGCCGCCGCCGAAAAGTGGAATGACAGAAGCGAACGCTGTGAGCGGACCGCGTTTGTCGCGTACGAGTACAGTTCCTTTCGCATGGGCTCGAACCTGCATCGCAACGTGATCTTCAAAAACGAAATCGTTCCGAAACAACCGGTGAGCTATCTGGACGCCCATCGCGAATGGGAACTCTGGAACTTGCTCAAGCGTGGCTGCAAGCAAAGCGGAAGTGGTTGCGATGTGTTGGCGATCCCGCATAACTCGAACATCAGCAACGGTCGCATGTTCGCAGTCGATTACCCCGGTGCCTCCAACGACGAAGAGCGAGCCGCCCGGGCGAGGCTGCGAATCGAGATGGAGCCCCTGATCGAGATCATGCAACACAAGGGCGACTCCGAGTGTCGCAACGGTGTGCCGGGCGTGCTCGACAGCGAGGATGAGTTGTGCGACTTCGAGCGCTTCGAGAACTCGGCGTTCATGGCGATCACGGGTTCTGAAGATCCAGACGAATGTCCTACGGGCTGGTTGGCCGACAGCATCCCCCACCTCGGGCCCAATTGCCTGTCGCGCTTGAGCTATGCCCGCTACGCACTGATCGAAGGCTTGAAAGAAGAGGCACGCATGGGTGTCAATCCGTTCAAGTTCGGATTGTCGGCGAGCACGGACACCCACAACGCCCTGGCGGGTGGTGTCGAAGAAAGAAGTTATCCGGGCCATCTCGGCAAGGGCGATCAGACGACTTCAATGCGCATAAGCTATGACCGCGAGAATCCCGGCAATGCATCCAACAATCCCGGTGGGTTGATCGGGGTATGGGCCGAAGAAAACGATCGGGCGGCCATCTTCGAAGCCATGCGACGCAAGGAAGTCTTCGGCACCAGCGGTCCGCGGATCGTGCCGCGATTCTTCGGAGGCTGGAACCTTCCCTCGGCTCTCTGCGACGCGCCCGACCCCGTGGCCAGAGCGGACACGATATCCGTGGCGATGGGAAGCGACCTTGCGCCACCGCCCAACCGACAAATTGCCCCCTCCTTCGTGTCCCTCGCCCTCGCCGACCCCGGAACCGAGCAAGCCCCGGGCAATCCACTGCAGCGCCTGCAGATCATCAAGGGTTGGGTCGATGATGATGGCTCCAGCCATCAGGCGATCTACGAGGTCGCGGGCGATCCCCAGAACGGAGCCAGTGTCGATCTCGACACCTGCGAGCTGCATGGAAAAGGTTTTGGTCAACTCTGCTCAGTCTGGACGGATCCCGATTTTGACCCCGATCGACGCGCGGTCTACTACATGCGCGTCGTCGAGAATCCGAGCTGTCGCTACAACGCATGGCAGTGCATCGGGCTCGCGGGCGACGAACGCCCCGCAGACTGCGACGATTCCGAGCGCAAACGCACGATTCAGGAGCGCGCCTGGACCTCGCCCATCTGGTATACGCCGCCGGTCTGAGCGCCGTCCGCAGCAGCGCCCCTCGAACCTCCTCAACGGTGTCCTCGAGAACATTCCTCGACAACCACCACGGGCGAGGTGGAATCGTGTTGAAGTCCCCCTCCCGGGCGCGGACGATTCTCGGAGTGCATTCTCGCGAATTCAGCAGCTCTCGAAATCGGGCTGGACTTCCCTGGCTACACCTGACAGAGTAGTTGCGTTCGCCGCTCGCACGGCGTGCGGTCGACGGGGAGGTGATATGGCCCACTACAACTACGCCTACGACCGACTCTCGGTACAAGACAATTCGTTTCTCCTGATGGAGTCAGAAAGTTCGCACATGCACGTTTCCTCCACGCTGATCTATGAGGCCGGTCCGCTGCGCACGAAAGATGGAGGGATCGACATCAACCGCATCATGTGTGCGACCGAAAGCTTCTTGCATCGCATTCCTCGTTACCGTCAAAAGCTTCACTTCATACCCTTCTTCGATCATGCAGTATGGGTCGACGACCG
>JADFNE010000112.1 GCA_022563535.1 Myxococcales bacterium | reverse complement strand
CTCCTCTTTGGCATCGGCTGCTCGGGCATGGTTGTCGGAGAGACGATATGGGGGGTCATGGACTCGTACATGGGCTTTGTAATACCCGTGTCCGGCCTCATGGAAATTTTTTATGTCGTGTTTCCCGTCAGCTTCATCGTCGGAATCTGGTACTACCGCGTCCAAACTCCGTCGACAGACGATGCATTCATCCAGATTGGCAACCTTGGGATCATCTTCTCCGCCACCCTGCTCATGTACATCTTCGCCCAAGCCGACTTCCTTGGCGATCCGATACCGACCTACCTCGCGGACATCACGGTCTTTCAGTGGACCCTCAACGTCTCCGCAACCCTGTTCGCGTTAATCGTCCTCTCGCTCCATAGCCGGGGACGCCGGCGTCACGTCATGTCGCTCGTCTTTATCGGCCTCTGCTTCAACGCGCTGGCTGACCTCCTCTATCTCAACGATCTGATGGGGGATGGGTATCAAGTGAGTTCTCTCTGGAGTGGCCCGGTTCTGGTCTGCGCATCGTTCATCATTTGGGCTGCCTTCGAGCAACGCCAGATGAAAGACGAGAATGTTGCCGATGAGCCCTCTGCGGAGGCCGAAGCCAGGGCAAAGCAGTGGGAGAGCCTGCTTCCGCCCCTCGCCTTCGCGGGCGTGCTCATGGTCGCCCTGTTTCAGCGCGACAAACTCGTCGCCAATCTGATTCCCTATGTCATGATGGCTTCGCTGATCTTCATCGGCGCGCTCGCCATGCGCAACTGGTGGGGCCATCGTCTCGAAATACAACTTCGCGGGCAGGCGTTGCAGAGCAAATCCGAGGTGCAGCTCGCGAATCGTGAGCTCAAGGAGGAGATGAAGACCCGAGCGCTGGTCCAGGAAGAATTGCGCCAGTCCCAGAAAATGGATGCGTTGGGTCAACTCACGGGCGGTGTCGCACACGACTTCAACAACCTTCTGGCGGTCGTTCTCGGCAATCTAGAATTGCTGGAGCACAAGGTTCCCATGAACCCGAATGAAACGGAGTTCTTGCATGATGCGACTGAAGCAGCAAGACGAGGTTCCGAATTGACACAGCGACTTCTTGCCACTTCTCGCAAGCAGGCCCTCAGGCCCGAGCCGATCGAGGTGGACTCGCTCCTGGAGGATACGAAAAAGCTGTTGGCACGGACGTTGGGAGAAAGGATTCGGGTAACGATCAGCGGGCACAAGAACGTGTGGCTCTGTCTGGCCGATCGCGCGCAGCTCGAGAATGCCGTTCTGAACCTGGCGCTCAACGCTCGCGATGCAATGCCGGACGGCGGAGAGATCGAGATCAAGGCCGCAAACATTACCCTGGATGAGATGTACGCTGCCGAGCACCCTGATGCCCAGGTGGGATCCTTTGTTGCACTCTCAGTGCGGGACTCGGGGGTGGGAATTCCCGCCGAAATCCTGTCGCGTGTTTTCGAGCCGTTCTTCACCACCAAGAAAGTCGGTTCGGGTACGGGGCTGGGCCTCAGCATGGTCTACGGATTCGCCAAGCAATCCGGCGGGCACGTCACGATCGAGAGCCGAGTCGGAAGCGGCACCGCAGTGACCCTCTATCTCCCCAGTTCCAAGACGTATTTGCGAAGCGTCAGAGCCGAGAGCCGGCCCGACCATCCGCAAGGATCTGGAGAATCCATACTCTTGGTGGAGGATGAACCCGCGGTTCGCAAGCTCGTCTCCAACGTCTTGAAGGAGCTGAGCTATCAGATCACCGAGGCCCGGGATGGCGACGAAGCGCTGGCACTCCTCGAAGGCATCGGGTCCCTCGACCTGCTGCTCTCCGATGTCGTACTTCCAGGCAGCCTGTCGGGTCGCGATCTAGCAACTGCCGTTGCACGGCAGCGACCGCGGACCAAGATCTTGCTGATGTCTGGCTATGCGCCAGAAATTCTAGATGAGGGTGGAGGTTCGGCTTCAGTCCCCGAGCTGCTCCACAAACCCTTTCGAACGGCGGAACTAGCGCGCAAGATCCGATCGGTGCTCGATTCCCGAGAGTCCCATGCCGATCGCGCCAAGACGACTCCGTTTTCGAACTCCAGATTCGTCTGACGACTTGTCCTCCAGGACGCGAGCGCACGCCTGGTGGCTGGCTCTGCTCACGTCCCAAGGCTGGGCTCGATCAGTCCTCTAGACGTGCCTCCGAGTCCGGCGTCGCGTCGGCTTGGCGTCGTAGTCTTCGGCTGAGTGCCCAAAGGCCGAGCCCGCAGCCCGCCACTACGCAGGGCATTCCGACAAACGAAAACCAGATCGCGGTCGTGCCGCTCGGCGCGACCGCCACCCACACCAGCAGGAGTTGGGAGATCAGAATCAAGCTGCCCGCTGCGCGCGCTATCAATGTTGCCGTTCCTTCCAGCGCTCCCATGCTTCGGTGCCATTGAGTGCCGCCGGCGGGTGGGCCGGCTCATGGCATGCACCCGTGCAACCGATCTCCCCCGACATCAATTGATTCTGAATGCCACGCGTCTTGTGCCCCTTCACGGACCTGAAAGGCTCGGTCGCAGCATGGCAATCCAGACAAGACTGAATGTCGAATGTGCTGCGCATCTTCAGCGGGTAGTCTTCGCTTCCGCGTATCGTGTGAAGCATGTGGTTGATGCCGGCAAGCTTTGCTCTTACGTCGCCGAGTGCGCCGTACCCGCTATGGCACACGTAGCAGGCATTCTTGTGTGAGACCGCGCCCTTTCGGAAGTGCGACGCGGCCAGCTCGTTTCCGCCCATCTTCATCGATTCGACCAGCGGTGGCATCGTGACGTGGCAGGAGCCACAGAACTCGACCGACGTCGACTGGTTCATGACGTGCAAGTTGCCGAGCACATATCCGAAAACAGGCAGGAGGACCAGTCCAGAAGTACTGAGCACCGCAGGAAGTTCGCCCCGCATGAGGGTATACAGGCAGAGCCCGATTGTGGGGATCGCGAATACGAGGATCAGGATCCAGAAGTAATCGGGTCCGCCAAGGGGAACGAAGAGCGGTCCTAGTTCCGTCACCACTACCTCCCGCTATCAATCGGTAGTGTAGACTCTGCCAGTGGAGGATCAACACATGATTTATCGCCTGCCAAGGTTCGTGCGCGCCTCCTTCTGTTCGATTATCGCGCTGACCGCGCTGGACGCCTTGGCTGCGGAGATACTCGATCCGAGAAACGCGGAATGCCTCTCCTGCCACGCCAAGGAAATGCCGGGAATTTTCAACCAGTGGAAGCACTCGAGGCACGCGCAAGTCGGGGTCGGGTGTTTCGATTGTCATGGCGCCGAGAAAGGCGATGTGGATGCCTTCGAGCACCACAAGGAGCTGATCGCCACATTGGTCTCACCCAAGGATTGCGCGGGTTGTCATAAGCGGATCGTAATGGAGGTCCAGAAATCCCATCACGCCACCGCCGGCATGATCCTCGATTCGGCCGACTCCTACCTTGCGAATGCTGCGGGCGGTCATCCCGTCGTGATAGCGGGATGCGAGAGCTGTCACGGTGGAAAGGTCGAAATCGATCCAGACTCACCGAACAAGCTATCGGCGAACAGTTGGCCAAACTCGGGGATCGGTCGCATCAACCCGGATGGGAGCCTCGGCGCTTGCACGGCCTGTCACACGCGCCACAGCTTCGACAAAGCCCAGGCGCGCCGGCCGGAGGCGTGTAGCAAGTGCCACCTCGGACCCGATCATCCCCAGAAGGAGGCCTATGAGGCCTCGAAGCACGGCAACGCCTACTACACGAACATCGACAAGATGAACCTGGAAGCTGATGACTGGATTGTGGGCGTGGACTACTGGGCCGCGCCGACCTGCGCAACTTGCCATATGTCGGCAACCAGGAATCAACCGGTGACTCACGACGTTGGTGCCCGGATCTCCTGGAACTTGCGTCCTCCGGTTTCAACGCGGCAAGAGGATTGGGAGCAGAAGCGCCTGAACATGCAGGACACCTGCAGGGCCTGTCACGGCGATCTCTTTGCAAAGGGTTTCTACCGACAATTCGACGCCGTCGTCCGACTCTATGACGAAAAGTTCGGCATCCCCGCGCGGGACATCATGGATCTCGTGCGCAAGAAGGGCCTGCTCGAGAACCCCGCTGAATTCAGCAATGACATCGAGTGGATCTATTGGGAACTCTGGCATCACGAAGGCCGAACCGCACGCCACGGTGCATCGAAGATGGCGCCAGACTACACCTGGTGGCACGGCATGTACGAAGTCATCCAGTCCTTCTACTTTCACTTCATCCCGGCGGCGCGCGCCTTCGGAGATCCGGATGTGAATGCAAAGATCGACGAGGTGCTTTCCGATCCAATGCACCAGTGGCTCTCGCGCAACACGGACGCGATCAAGAAGGACATTCAGCAGGGAGAAATCCAGAAGCTGTACGAGGTCCTCTTCGACCAGCCCTGAGCGAAGAGGACTGGAATCATTTTGGTTTGGTGGAGTTCGGCTCCACCATTGGAAGGTGCTACCGCGCGAGTCCCTCGAAGTGACGGTGCAATTTTTCGAGTCCCTCTTCGATGCTGATGCGAGGTTCGTATCCCAGGTCGCGGCGCGCGGCGCTGATGTCATACCAGTGGGCTGTCGACATCTGCTGTGCGATGAAGCGCGTCAGCGGCGGCTCCGCGTCGATGCGCAGCAGTCGGTAAGTCGCTTCGGCGATTGCGCCGATTGTGTAGGCGAGCCAAATGGGCAATCGCCGGGTCACGGGTGGAAGGCCCGCCGCGGCGAGAATCGCGTTGGTGATCTCGCTGGCGGGTCGCGGATCGCCCTGGCTGATGAAGTACGCCTTGCCCGCACAGGCGGATCCCGGCGCGAGTCGATCGCCGGCGGCCACGTGCGCTTCGGCGGCGTTGTCCACGTACACCGTGTCGATGAGCTTGTCTTCGCTGCCGATGTATCGCATCCGGCCCGATCGCGCGCGCTCGAGCAAGCGCGGGATCAGTTGATTGTCCCCCGGACCCCAGATCAAGTGGGGTCGTATTGCGACGGTCGCGAGCTGATCGCTGTTGGCCGCGAGCACGAGCCGTTCGGCAGCTGCTTTGGTGGCGGGGTACGGACTTTCGAAGTGTTCGGCGTAGGGCAGAGATTCGTCTGCGCCTTCGATGTCGCCTCCCGAGTGCACGACGCTGGGCGTGCTGGTGTACACGAGCCGCGGAACGGCGTGTTTTCTACAGGCGCAAATGACGTTGTCGGTCCCGACGAGATTGGTCAGCCGATATTCTTCCTCGGGCCCCCACATGCCGGATTTCCCCGCTACGTGGAAGACCGTGTCGCATCCTTCTACGGCGCGCATTACGACCTCCGCATCGGCCAGGTCACCGCGCAGCGTCTCGACGCCTCGGGCGGTCAACTCGGGGTAGTCCCCGCGCCCAAGACTCCGCACCGTATCGCCTCGTTCGAGCAGCTTGGTCACGATGGCCTTGCCCAGAAAGCCGCCGCCGCCGGTTACCAGAGCCTTCACGCCGAAAGGCTCGCAGGGTCGAGGTGTTTGCTTGCCCAAACCGCGAGCTTCTCACGTCCGATCTTTGCATTGTGTCGCGCGTCGACCGGAAAGCTTCGATGAAACAGGAACTGACGAATGCCGCGGGTGTGTTCGTACGCCGCGCCAAGCTCGATCAGCTCGTCGATCAATTCGGCTTCGGGGGGAACGTCTTTCCCTTTGATCTTCTCGACGCACAAGACGGGCAGGGCGTGGGCGCCATTTGAAATGCCCACCAGGGCCGTACGGCGCACCCGGGGATGGGCGTTGAACACGGCTTCGCAGGGGATGGTAAAAAGAACACCGCGGGTCGTCTGGACGCGGTGCGCTTTGCGACCGCAGAACCACAGCAACCCCTCGCTGTCGAGGTAACCCACGTCGCCCATGCGGTGCCACAAGCTTCCGTCCGGGTCCTGAATCTTTGCGAGCGCCGTTGCCTCGGGACGGTTGTAGTATGCCCGGGTCGTCTGGGGGCCGCGCACGGTAATTTCTCCAATCTCACCGGGCTCGAGTACCCAGTCGTCACACCAGCGCTCGATCGGTCCATCGTCGATGCGAATGATGCGAACCTCGATCGAGGGGACCGGCGCGCCGACGCACACCCCCGCGCCCGCAGCCGTCGCGACAGCGGTACCACCGAGGACCTGTCGGCTCGAAATGCACGACACCGGCAGACACTCCGTCGCGCCATAGGGCGTCAGGATTTCCGCGTCCTTCGGCAGCATGTCGAGGAAACGCTGCATCACGTCGGCGGGCATGGGGGCACCGGCAGAGATGACGCGCTTGAGTGTCGCCAAGCGAATTCCGTGCTTTTGGCCGTATCGACCCACAGTGTCGAGCAGAGCAGGGGAGGCGAACATGTTGGTGACCTTGAACGCTTCGACCGCCTCGGCGATGCGCCGGGGGTCGACGTCCGCGGGCCGGGTCGGGTCCATCTCGGGGATCACGGCCCGCATGCCGAAGGCGGGATCAAACAGCGCAAACAGCGGAAAGGTCGGCAGGTCGACTTCATCCTTTTCGATCGCGGAGAGGTTGCGGATGGCTTCGACTTGGGCCGCGAAGTTTTCGTGTCGGTAGACAACGCCCTTGGGCAAGCCGGTGCTGCCGCTGGTAAACAGGATTGCGGCCACCTCATCGGGTTTGGTATCGGCGACGGGCTCTGCCTCGGTGGCGAGGGGCGCAAGTCGAATTTGTGCAAGCGTCGTCCCGCCCCAGAACCAGCGCCGTCCGACGGTCACGTGGGTTCGGATCGTACGTCGTCCCCATCCGAACACGACCCGCGCGGCATGGGCAGCCGGCACGCCGATGAAGGCCTCGGGCTCTGCCTGGTCCAGGCAAGCCTTGAGGTTGCGCAGGCCGATACCCGGATCGACAACGATCGGCACCGCGCCGAGTCGAAATATTGCCAAGGTGAGGGCAAAGAACTCGAGGCTCGGCCGCACCAGTAGCGCGGTGCGCACACCGCGGCCGATTCCCAGTGCGTCGAGGCCCCGTGCGATTCGATCGCTTTCGAGGTTTAGCTGTTGGTAGGTGTAGTGGACGTACCGCGTCACTCCGTCCCGGCCGCGACCCTCGGGATACGACACGGCCGGCGCATGGGGTGTCTCTTTCGCGCGCTCGACGACGAACGATGCGATGTTCATGACCGTTACTCTATTACAGAATTACAGCGGGTGGTGTTCAAGAAAACGCCGAACGATCACGGGGATCTCGTCCTCGGCATCTTCGAGCACGTAATGACCGGCCTCTTCAAAGCGATGCACCTCGGCATGAGGCCAGCGTTGCTCGAATAATTTCAGCACCCGTCCATCGAACACGAAGTCTTTCATGCCCCACAACAGCAAGATCGGAGTCTCGCAGAAGGCTTTGAGCCCGGCTTCGACTTCGCTCACCGCATCGTAGGCAGCATCGCCGGGGGCGAGCGGAATGTCCTGCACAAAGCGGAGCGTCGCGAGGCGATCGGCGTAAGTCTCGTAGGGTGCGCAGTAGGCGTCCCGGAGCTCCTTTGGCATGTGTTTGGCCGTGGCCAGCCAGGTGGCTCCGCGGCAGAACAGGTTGAAGCGTTGGACACAGTACGAGCCCAGGCGCGTGTTTCGTACGGACCAGATCGACGCGGGTAGCTGCATCGATGCGGGCAAGTGGAATGCGGCCGAGTTCATCATCACGATGCGCTTCACCCGCTCGGGATGGCGAACCGCGTAGGCCATCCCGATCATCCCGCCCCAATCGTGCAACACGAGCGTGAGCGCTTCGCGGCACGCGACCGTTTCCAGGAACGCTTCGAAGTCATCAACGCGCTGGCAGAGGGTGTATCGGTACTGCGCGTCGCTCGGTTTGTCGGAATATCCGCAGCCGATGTGATCGGGTACGAGCGTGCGGTATCGGTCGCGCAACGCGAGAACCAGGTTGCGATAGTAGAACGACCAGGTCGGATTGCCGTGCACCATGACGACGGTGTCGCCCGTACCTTCATCGAGGTAGTGGTAGCGGTGGCCACCGATTTCGATCTGACGCCCTTCGAACGGGTAGAGCGACCGTGAAACTCGGTCGCTTGCAATCACCAAATGACTTCGCCCACCATGCAATTGATGCCGCTGCCGATGCCGGCGAGCACGACTCGATCCCCGTCCTTGATGCGCCCCTGGTCCAAGGCCATCGAGAGCACCATCGGCACCGAGGCGGGCCCGACGTTCCCATACTCTCGAACGATCAACAACGCCTTCTCGATGTCGACACCGAGACTTGATGCGAGTTGATGAGCATGTATTGTGCTGACTTGATGAAGGCAGTACTGGTCGACGTTGTCGTCCGTAAAGCCGAATTTTTCTTGTGCCTTGATCCATGTGCGCCTGGAGAGATCGATGCCCGCGAGCATCAGACCGTGAGTATCGGTCCAGCCGCGATCGAGTTGCCCCAGGCAAAGGCGGTTGTGCTTTGTATCCGAGAGACTCACGGTGCCCTTGAAGCGATGGTTGTTGTCTACGAGCTCGGAATTTGCCAACAGCATTGCGA
>JADFNE010000111.1 GCA_022563535.1 Myxococcales bacterium | reverse complement strand
GGTCGAAATTCGCGATTGGATCGAATCACAACCCCGCAAACCGGGCACACGACCTCGTTCTCAGCCAGTAGATCTCCACGACCCAGCCAGTGGCGATAAAAGCGACGGTACTTGACTGGAACTTCATCGAAGCCCGTGTCGTTCTTCAGCACAAAACCTCCCAATCCTTTGTCTCTATGAACTTGAGCAGCCGAGCTTTGCAGGTAGACAGACCGTGGCCGGCGTATTGGCTCGGCGCAAAGCCGATCATGTCGCTGGCTTCCTCGAGGGCCGCCACTTCCCCCACGCAATCGGTCGAAAGGGCTACGACGAGCGCTTCGGATTCCTGCTCATCGAGATTGGGGATCGGCGTGTCCGGCGAGACACCATGCGGGCGATCCCTCAGATACCCATTGACCGACTGGGGCCAGAACTCAAACGAGTGCACTTCGTTGAAGAATGCCTCGTGCTCTCGCGTGTGGACTTTGATCGATTCCACAGACATGATCGGCTCGGCCTCCGTGTCGACGCCAGGGCGCCGGCAGATACACTCTCAGGTCAGTGCATTTGAGGAGCCTGGTATTCGAGACCAATTCGCTCCAGACGAATCTTGAATTCCTTGACGACCGTATTCGACAGGACGGCTTCCATCTGGGATGGGTCGGCGCTGGCCAAATCTGTTCCGTGCCAGATCTGGTTCCCGGGCGAAGCTCCAGACCTGGCCGCTTTTGCCTGGGCGAGTCGCCTACCTTCGACCATCGCCTGTCCCTGCAAGCGAAACGAGTCCGCGAAAGTGGCCAGCATGTGATAGGTCATGTCCCTCTGCATTTTCTGTACTTCTGGCTTTTTTTCTGGCTGTTCGCGAATCAGAGAGCCGATGCGATTCTCTCCGAAGCCAACGTGTCGCCGCTCGTCCGCGATCGTTCCACGCAGCGTATGGGCAAACTTCGGGTTGGTTTCCCGGTTGGCGGCATACATCATCTCGAAAGTGCTGAACGCGAGTCCTTCGAGCACGATATTCTGACCGACCACTCCTGCCACAAAATCTCCCTTGTCTACTTTTTCAAGCAAGATCTCGGCAAACTTCACTAGGTGGGGATTCGCCAGCTGGCTTATCGTGGCCTCCAACTCGTTCTTCTTGACACCCAGGTCGTAGAGTCGCTGGGTAAAGATCTCGACATGCCGCGCTTCATCCAGGGTCTGGGTCGCAAGAAAGCTCTTGCTCGGATAATCGGGGGCCGCATTGATCAGGCCCGAAGATGCCGCGAGGGCAGCCCGCTCACCCACGACGAGCTGCACAGTGGTGCGAATGGCATCTTCCTTGAGCACGGGATTTTGATCAATCAACCCCGGTTCCTTCTCGCCCGGTCGATGCCCGAACTCGGTATTGTTGAGATAGCCCTGCGGACAGGACTCGAGCCAATTCTGGATCGAGTATGCGGTCAGAAAGTCGGCCACGGCTCGTCCCTCCTTTTGTGTCCTTGGTTCGCCATTGTCTTGACTTGGTCAATATGTCGAGATCGATTCTCCTCGACCAAGAACGCGTGATTCGGGCGGTGAGATGAAATAGTTGCAAATGCCGTGCCGTCGCTGTCGTGCACGTGACGCGACCTGGGATGGGATTCGTCAATAGAGTGTGGCGTGATGACTGCTTCGGCCGGCCCAGTGCGACGCAATTGCTCAGGTTCCATACTCTGGGCCGCGCCGGAATCCCGCGCGAGGGATATCAATCCGCGGAATCAACATTTCGGGGAGCGATCCGACGTTCGCGTCGAGTGGCTCGCTATTCGTCCTTCATTTTCAAGACAGGACAGTGGGCCCGTTGTACGACCCGTCCGTCACACTGCCGACTCAAACGAACCGCAACGTTCCTTCGCGAGGCATAGAGCCCCAGGTGTTGGACAAAGTGCCCCGCTCCATAAGCCCATTACACCTGCGCCCTCCCGTCGCCGCGAGCTGGTCGCGATGCTGAACTGACTACCGACCTTCCAAGTGACTCGGTGACTTGCTCTTCAAGAAGAAGAGTGCGCGACACCGAACTCGACCTGAAGCGTCTGTGGCCTTGTGTCACGGAAATCTCATTCTGTGGGGCGAGGTGTCGCGAGGGGAAGGCGAACGACAAGTCAGAGCTGTTCAGTTTGACGTCGAGGGGGTCGGCTCAATGGCACGGTCATTGCAGGGAAATAATTGGGGTCGACTGGAATGTCGCACCGAATGATGTTCGGAGCGAGAGGTGGAGAAGCCACGACAATGCAGCCCTTCGAAACGTGCACCCAACCCAAATGTTTTCTGCGGGAGGACGGGGTCGATTCGCACTCCCTTGCGGAGCTGATTGTGCGAGTGCTTGCTGGCGAGGATGTTGCGATGCAATCGCCCATCCAACCCTACGAGCGTTGCGTAGGATGCGTACAGTGTGTCCTGCGAGGTGGGAGACCGTTGCCGACCATCGAAGAGGTCGAGCGCTCCTTCAAGGTGGGGAGATGGACATACCGCAGATCGCGACGAAGGATGCGACGCGAAGCACGCTGAAGCTAGAGCGAGCGTGGCTTTCTTCCGGCTTTTCCGAAGATTGAAACCACGGTCCGCGCCGGGAGGTCGTCATGCAAGAATCTTCAATGCGTGAATTCCAAAATGGGATCGAGATCCTGGACATACATGAGTGCTTTCGACTCCTGCATGAGGGAAGCGTTGGATGCCTCGGCTTGCCGTCGATCGGGGCCCCCGAACTCCGTACGGTGAACTACACGATCGACGGCCGCTCGCTCGTCATCCGCACGGGAGAAGGTCAAATCCTGGAGGCGGGACACCACGGCCTTCCTGCCTCATTTCAAATATTCGGCATCGACGGGCTCGAGCACACCGGCTGGAGCGTGTTCGTAACCGGGAAACTCTCCCAACTGGCCACCGATCAACATAACCTGGCACTTCCCTTGAGACCCTGGGCGTCGGGGCGCAAGGATCGCTTCGTCGGGCTGTCCATGTCGCAGACGAGCGGGCGCAGGATACCACCGGGTCGAGGTAACCGATGATGGATTCAGCCGCTGTGCCAGAACTCAACCGATGGGGTCGCTCGGCGGACGAGTCGCTTTTACAATCAATCTTTCGCAGGGCCTACCACTCCTGGTTTCGCGTGGAGTGGGAGGGACTCGAGAATGTGCCGCGCACCGGTGGTGCGCTGTTGGTCTCGAATCACGCAGGCATGCTTCCGGTGGACGGCGGCATCATCCAGGTGGGGATCGAGGAAGAAGTTGGCCGCAAGGTCTACATGCTCGCCCATCACGGATTCTTCAAGTTCCCATTCTTTGGATCAACCCTCGAACGCAATGGGGCCGTGGTGGGACATCCCGACAACGCCCATCGACTGCTGCAGGAGGATCAATACCTGGTAGTAGTATTTCCCGAGGGCGCAAAGGGTCCGCTCAAACCCCCATCGGAACGATATCGACTTCAGCGATTCGGGCGCGGGGGATTTGTCGAAACCGCGATGCGCGCTGGAGTTCCCATTGTACCCATCGTGTTGGTTGGCACCGAAGATGCGACTCCGGCCGTGGCACAGCTGCGAGTCGCGGGCTACGACTTCCCGCTCACACTCAACAGCTTAATGTTGGGTCCGATTCTCGGGATCTTCGCACCCTTCCCGGTAAAGATTCGGGGGCGGGTACTACCGCCGATGCAATGGGACGAACCACCCAACCTCGGTACCTATTCCCGCAGCCTCGTAATGGATCGGGCCGAAGACATTCGCGCAAGCATGCAAGAAGCTCTCAACATCCTGGTGCACAACCGCAAGAGTATCTGGAGAGGTTGACGGAGTAATCAATCATGAAGAACGTCTTGATTGACGGGGTATCGAGTCCGTTGGCAAACCGACTTGCCGAATTACTATCCCATCGCCCAGAGATTGAGCGTCTGGTGGGAGTCGAGCCTGCAATGAATTCGAACTGGCCCCAGGAGATCGAGTTGGTCGCGTTCGAGTCCGACCACCGACGACAGCTCAAGCACCTCCGAGACTACGAAATTGACACGGTGATCCAGTGCAACCTGGCCCCGGATCGTACCGGCGCCTGTTGCAAACCCAGTGCGGCTGATGTCATCGGGACCATGCGATTGGGAGCGGCCGTTGGCCATGCGAAGTCCCCAGTTCGGTCCTGGGTCGTTCTTTCATCGAGCGCGGTGTATCCGGTGAACAGCACGAGACCGCTGCTAAACCACGAGGCTAGCAAAACAGTGGCCGACGAAGTGGCGTCCGATACTTCAATAGTCGAAGCAGAAGAGTACGCTTCGGCCGTAGCACGCCGTGTCTCGCACTTGAACGTGGCGATTCTGCGCCTTCAGGAATTGATCGGCAAAGACGTACGCGGACCGCTTTCGGCGCATTTTGATCTGGAACTGGTGCCGGCGGTCATCGGCCATGACCCGGTCCTCCAGTTCCTGCACATCGGGGACGCGGTGGACGCGGTGATCTTTGCGGCCGACCGCGAATTGGCGGGGATCTACAACGTGGCTTCGCGAGGCGTGATCCGCTTCAGCGATTTTCTATGCAGCATCCACCGCAGGAGCATTTGGCTGCCACCGATTGAAGCCGGCCCTCTTGCCCCGATCGCCGAGTCGCTTGGACTTCCGCACATCGCCAATGGTCTGCTTGCCCGGCTTCGCTTCGGTCACGCCATCGATACCCACAAGCTCGAGTCCGCAGGTTTCAAGCCCAGTGCCGATCAATTGGATTGCGCTGCAGTGCTACGGCGTTAAATGCGGGCCCACTCTCCCTTCCAAGGCGCGTAGGCAATCGACTATCTGATGTTTCTCAACGCAATTGACATCCTCGACAGGTTGTACTTATAGGGCGTTGGTGCATGAATAGGGACGGGGCAGCAGGTCGCTATTCGTGCATCGACGCCCCAGAGGGCCAAGCCCCGACAGAACTCGATTCGCAGCTGCGATCGATCGACATTTTCAGGACAAGACATTTGTATTATCTACCCATCTCCTCCCTCTGCTCCACGGTAGCACCAAAAACTGGCGTCAAAAATGGTGTCAAACCCCAGACACAGAAAAGCCCCAGCAAGCTAACAACCTGCCGGGGCTTATCTTTAGTGGAGCACGAGACCAGATTCGAACTGGCGACCCTCACGTTGGTAACTCAAGGTCCTTTCAGGAGGTTAGAATCCACCGGCGGTCAAGCGTGTCAGATGAGCCAGATGACTCAATTCAGGCGGCACGGTAGACTTCACTGGGTTGCGTCTTCTTCGGCGCGCACTGACTTCTGATTGCTTCCCGGCTAGCCTGGTATGGGAAGGGCGCGAGGGGGGGTGATGCGAAACACGGTAATCCGGACATCAGTCGTCACCGCCACCGCGCTCATGGGTTTGGCCACTGTCCTGGCGCTTGGCTGTGCGACCGCCAGCGAGCGCGTGGCCTTGGCACAGCTCGACGACTGGGTGGCGCGAAGGCCTGTTGAGCAAGTCAACTCCGTGCTGCCCGCCGAGCCCGGGCTGGCAGACCTCGAGCGATTCGCGTTCGAGAGCTCACCAATTCTGCGCGCGGCCTACGAACGCTGGCGCAGCCAGGTGAGCGCGATCGCGCTCGTGCGAGCGCTGCCCGATCCGACCCTCGGTCTCGGCATCTTCGCCCGGGAGGTCGAAACCCGCGTGGGGCCGCAGCAGGCCCGATTCGCGTTCGAGCAGCGGATACCGTGGCTTTCCAAGCTCAGCCTAGCCGGCGATGCACGTGCGCTGGCCGCGCAGACAGCCTTTGCCGAAGCCGAGTCCCTGCGCCTGGATCTTCGGGTCCAGATCCGGTCGATCTGGGGCGAGCTCTACTTCCTCGGCAAGCGGATTGAAATCACCAGCGACAACGTGGAACTCGTTCGTCAGTGGGAACGATCGGCGCGCGCGCGGTATACGTCATCGCTGCTCAGTTATCGCGATATTGCCCGCGCCCAGATCGAGCTGGGGATTCTTGAGGACGACCTCACCCGACTCCACAAGCGCCGCCGCCCACTCGTAACGCGACTGCTCGCGCTCGTCGGGGCGGATCTCAGGTCCCCGGTCTCGATTCCCGAAGAGCTTCAAGAGATCGCTCCTCTGCCTCCCGATGAGGAGCTGCGTACCCGTCTGCAGGAGCAAAATCCCGAGTTGGTGGCGCTGAGCCACCGCGCCGATAGTGCGCGCATCGAGGTCGATCGTGCCCGCACCCGTTACCTGCCAGATTTTCGTGTCGGCCTTGCGTACACGTTGATAGGTGAAAGTGAAGCAGCCATGCCCCCTGCGGACAGCGGGAAGGACGCGGTCGTGCCGCAGCTTGGCTTTTCGGTGCCGATCTGGTGGGGAGCCTACGCAGCGGGTGTCGAATCGGCAGCCGCGAGCCAGCGCGCTGCAATCCAGGATGTACGTGGTCACCGCCTCGCGCTCGAAGCAGAGCTCGACGACGTCCTCTTCAATCTGCGCGACGCACAGCGCCGCCAAGTACTCTATCGGGACGAAATTGTGCCCAAGTCGCGCGAGAACCTGGAAAGCACAACGGCGAGCTACCGCAGCGGACGGGCTGCCTTGATCGATCTCATCGACGCCCAACGGACGCTGCTGGAATTTGCTTTGGCGCTCGAGCGTGCTCGGTCCGATGCCTTCATCGCCGCGGCGAGGGTCCGTGCCCTCGTCGGAGGAGTTTGATCATGCCGAGCGAGAGTCGAGATGAGAGCCGGTTTCGAGGCAATGGACGATCCCTGTCGAAGCTTGTCGCAGCGACAGCGACGCTGATGGCGGCTCTGGCGCTTACAGTGGTAGGGTGTAGTTGTGCGCCGACGGAGAACGGGGGGGACACCGATCCGCGTTCGACGTCTACCGCACACGAGCACGAGGAGGCCGAAGCCTACACGTGTGCCATGCACCCGCACATCAACCTTCCGGAGCCGGGCAACTGCCCCATCTGCGGAATGGAGCTGATCCCCGTCACGACCGGCTCCACCCAAGTGAGCGGCAATGCGCTGAAGCTCTCGCCCTACGCCGCAGCGCTGGCGCGCGTGCAGACGGCTCGGGTCGAGCGGAGACCAGTGACGCTCGACCTGCGCCTTGCCGGCAAGCTGGCCTTCGACGAGACCCGGGTGCGCACCATTTCGGCCTGGCTGCCGGGGCGCATCGACCGACTCTACATCGACTACGTGGGAGTGACCGTCAAGGTGGGCGATCACCTTGGGGAACTCTATGGCCCGGACCTGTTGGCATCCCAGCAGGATCTGATTGAGGCGGCGCGAACGGTCCGACGATCGAAGCAGGGCTCTTCGACGCTGGCGGCTACCGCCCGTGCCACGCTGGAGGCGTCCCGCGAGCGTTTTCGGCTCTGGGGTTTCTCCGCGGAACAGATTCGGAAGCTTGAGCGAGTAGGGCGACCAAGTGACCATCTTACCGTCTATTCACCGGTTTCAGGCGTCGTGATCGAGCGTGCTGTCGACGAGGGGTCCTATGTGCGTGAAGGGGACACGATCCTGCGCATCGCCGATCTCAGCGAGCTGTGGCTGGTGATGGTCGCCTACGAGAGCCAGCTCTCGTGGCTTCTGGTGGGACAGGCCGTTGAATTCGAAGTTCCGGCGCTTCCGGGAGATCGCTTCGAGGGGCGGATTGCGTTCGTGTCTCCCGTGGTCGACCCCGTGACGCGAACGACACAGATTCGCTTGAACGTCGACAACGCAGAGGGGCGCCTCAAGCCCGAAATGTTCGTGAGGGCCCGGGTGCGAGTGCATCTGCGCGCGGACGGTAAGGTCTTCGAGCCGTCGCTCGTTGGGAAATGGATCGGTCCGATGCATCCCGAGATTGTTCGCGAAGAGGCGGGTACCTGCCCGATCTGCGGCATGCAACTCGTGAAAGCAAAGACGCTGGGCTACGAGACCTCCGGTCCGCCCCCCCTAGTCATCCCGACCACGGCGGCCCTCATCACGGGGACGCGAGCCATCGTCTATGTGGCCACCCTAGAAGCCGACGATTCCACATCGTACGAAGCCAGAGAGATCCACTTGGGACCGCGCGCTGGCGACACGTACATCGTGTTGCACGGCCTGGAAGAAGGCGAAAGCGTCGTGAAGCACGGCGCCTTCAAGATCGATGCATCGATCCAGATCCAGGCGAAACCCAGCATGATGAATCCCGAGGGCAGTGAGGCCACGACTGATCCGCACGCTCTGATGGGAATGTGAGGTGGATCCTCGTCGCACCCTCATCGGCCGGCTGATCGGCGCGTGTCTCGACAACACGCTCATCGTCACCCTTCTCGCAGTGTTGTTCCTCGCCTTGGGTTTTGCCAACGCGCCCTTCGACTGGGATGTCGGATTACCACGAGATCCGGTGCCCGTCGACGCGATTCCAGATACCGGCGAGAACCAGCAGATCATCTTCACCGAGTGGACGGGCCGTTCTCCCCAGGACATTGAAGACCAGGTCTCCTATCCGCTGACCGTGGCGCTGCTGGGCGTCCCCGGCGTCAAGACGATCCGCTCGGCTTCGTACTTCGGATTTTCGTCGATCTTCGTGATCTTCCAGG
>JADFNE010000110.1 GCA_022563535.1 Myxococcales bacterium | reverse complement strand
CCGAGCTGGTGCGGACTGTGCGCCGGGCCACCGACGCGCCGCTGCTGATCAAGCTCTCGCCCAACGTCACGAGCATTGCGGAGATGGCGGTGGTCTGTGAGGCCGAAGGGGCGGACGGGATCAGCTTGATCAACGCCGTCCAGGCGATGGATGTCGACGTACGCACACGCAAGCCGGTTCTCAAGAACATCCTCGGGGGCTTTTCCGGTCCTGCGATTTTGCCAATCGCCCTGAGAATGGTTTGGCAGGCCTCTCAGGCCGTGAAGATTGCGATCTGCGGAATTGGAGGAATTACTGACTCGGATGATGCGGTGAAATTCCTGCTCTGCGGGGCCACCGCAATACAGGTGGGGACCGCGAACTACTCGAATCCCATGGCCGCGGCGGAGATTGCCGAAGGGATCGAAAATTACGCATTGAAGGAAGGTTTCACCCGCACTGCGGATCTCACGGGTGCGCTTCAGATTTAGGGTTCCGGGCGCCCGGACCGTTGCCATGGGATCAGTTTTCCATTAGCTTCAGCGGGCTTACGGAAAGATTGGGCGGGGAATCGGCCGGAAAGATTGGCCGAAATGTACCCGGCCGACGCAGTAATGGCCGACGCAGTAATGATAGATGATAGACGCGAGATGATAGACGCTGGATGAACGATGAAGACAACCCAGCTGCGCCGTAAGCGATGAGCTGTCGGGCAAGGCCGTGAAAGTGGACGCGCGTCCACTTTTTTTTATGCACGCGGTTTGCGAGTGCAACGTTGGCGTCGATTCAATCGCGCGCGTACGTGACGCGTGCACGTGTGTGTCGTTGTTGGATGCAGTAGTGGAACAAAAGAACGAGTTGAGCGAACTGAAACTGACGGAGTAGCGGGACGAAGGGATCCGGAGGCTTCTGTGTATCACGACATTCCAGAAGACCTCAAGCAAATCATCGAACCCGTTGTGCAGGATCAGGGTTGTGAACTGGTCGATGTCGTTGTGCGGCCGACCGGAGGAGAAGGACTGATTCGCGTCGTGATCGATCGCATAGACGGAAACGGTCGGGTGTCGATCGAGAGTATTGAATCGGTTTCGCGGGAAGTCGGAGATCAACTCGACGCGGCCGACTTCATGGCGGGTCGCTATCGATTGGAAGTTTCGTCGCCGGGTTTGGATCGGGTGCTGGCGAGAGAGAAAGATTTTGTGGCCGCATTGGGTTCGAAGGTGAGTCTTCAGACCCGGCGGCCAATCGAATCGCGCAAGCGGTTCAAAGGTGTATTGACCGGCTTCGAGGATGGCATTGCGCGGCTCGAAGTTGACAATGGGAAAGAAAAGGGTGAAGTCCAAATTCCTTTCGGGGAAGTGGAAAAAGCCAATTCGATTTATCAATTCAGTCGCGAAGACTTCGCCGGAGATTCGTCCGGCGGCGTCTCAAAGTGACTGAGTGGAGTCCACATGCTGGGTGTGAACCTAAAAAGAGAAATCGACCAGATCGCCAAAGACAAGGGCATCGACTCGAACGAGATCATTGCCGCGCTCGAAGAGGCGATGGTCCAGGCGGCGCACAAGCGCCACGGTGCCGATAGAGAATTTGAGGCCCGCTACAACGACGAACTCGGCGAGATCGAGATCTTCGAGTTTCGCGAAGTCGTCGACGAAATCACGGATCCCTCGAACCAGATCCTGCTTGAAACTGCCCGCGAGGATCTCGACCCCGAAGCAGAAGTCGGCGACGAAATTGGCGTGAAGCTCGATACCGCCGACTTCGGCCGCATTCTCGCTCAGACGGCAAAGCAGGTCATCATCCAGCGGATCCGAGACGCCGAGCGAGACAATACCTTCGACGAGTACTCCGACCGTCAGGGTGAGATCGTCAACGGCATCGTGCGTCGCTTTGAAAAGGGATCGCTGATCATCGATCTCGGTCGCGCTGAGGCGGTGCTTCCGCCCAAGGAGCAGGTGCCGCGCGAGAACTACCGCCCCGGTGATCGTGTGCGCGCCTACGTGCAGAACGTCACCAAAGCGACAAAGGGTCCCCAGATCATGCTGTCTCGCGCGTGCATCGAGATGCTCACCAAGCTCTTCGAGCAAGAGGTGCCCGAGATCTACGAGCGTATCGTGACCATTGAGGCGGCGGCTCGTGAGCCCGGGGGTCGATCAAAGGTTGCAGTGTCGTCCCGGGACAGTGATGTCGACCCAGTGGGCGCATGCGTCGGCATGAAGGGAAGTCGAGTTCAGGCCGTGGTTCAGGAACTGCGCGGCGAACGTATCGACATCGTGCCGTGGAGCAATGACCCGGCGCGCTATGTCTGCAGCGCGTTGTCGCCGGCCCAGGTTTCAAAGGTGATCATCGACGAGGCGACTCAGTCCATGGACGTAATCGTTCCGGACGACCAACTTTCTCTCGCGATCGGCCGGCGCGGCCAGAACGTGCGCCTGGCGGTCCAACTCACCAACTGGCGCATCGACATCAAGAGCGAAACCAAGATGCGCGAGCTCGCCCGCTGGCTTTCCGAAGCGATTTCGGTCGTCGAGGGTTGCGGCGATCTAGAAGCGGAATTGTTGCTTCAGCAAGGCATTACCTCTCTAGAGGATCTGAGCGAATGCCCCGACGATTTGCTGCTCTCGATTCCCGGCATCGACGAGGAGAAAGTCGTAAAGATCAAGAGCCGCGCCGTAGAGCTTGTCGTGACCCGGGACGAAGAAGAAGAGCGCTTGCGCGTCGAGGCCATCCAGGCGGAAGAAGCGCTGCGCGAAGAGGCTGCCCGCCTGGCCGCGGAGAACGCTGCGGCGGAAGCGAGTGGCGAAGCAAGCGCAGAAGACAATTCAGAAGACACGACGACAGGCGAGGCTGATGCGAAAGGAAGCGCGGAGACAGAAGGATCCTCCGCGTAGCATTTGAGCAAGCAATCGTGAACCAAGAGACCGCTGGGCAGTGCGGCAAAATCGAACGGGCTACACATAACGAATGGCGAAAATTAGGGCATATAAGCTCGCAGAAGAGCTGGGAATCGAGAAGAGTGAGTTCGTCGAGAAGGTCCGAGCCCTCGGCGTAGAGCTCAAGGGGCCGACCTCCGCCCTCGAAGAAAAACAGGTCGAGTTGGTTCGCGAAAAGTTGGGCGGCATCCCAAAGGTTCGCAAGCGGAATGTCGACGAGCAGCGAATGGTACGGAAGGGTGGAACCGCAGTAATCCGCCGCCGCAAACGTGTCGAGCCTGAGCCCGTGCCCGAACCCGAGCCGATTGCCGAACCTGTGGTCGATCCCGTCGTTGCGGAGACACCGGCGGAAGCCGAAGGTGCGGTCGGAATTGCGGCAACGGATGATGCAGCGACTACACCGCTGGCCGAAAAAGATACCGAACAAGCCTCCGTGCCTGCTCAATTGGACGGTGCTCTTGCGGCCGAGAAGTCGGGTGCCGAGGGGAAGAAGGAAAGCGGCCGGCAACATCAGGCTGCTCCCGGATCGGGTCAAGGTCAGGGAAAAGGCCAGCAGCGCAAGCGCGTACGCGAAGTCGTGAATCTTCGCGAGCGGGAACAGTTCGGTCGGCAGATTACCGGACGCGGTGGCTCCACGCGTCGCACGCCATTCTCCGGTTCGAGTGCAGTCGTCAATCCCAGGCGAAAGCGACGAGACGCTCTAGCGCTCCCCGTCAGCCCGGCTGCGGCTGGGGATCTGACTCGAGTCGTGCGCGTTGCAGGCGAAATCGGAATCGCCGAACTCGCCAAGCAGGCGGGTGTCAAGGCCCCGCTGATCCAGGGCAAGCTCATGGCGCTCGGGATCATGGTTTCGGTCAACCAGCGAATCGACGTCGAGACCTGCAAGAAGATTGCGGACGATTTCAAGTTTGAAGTCCTGGATGTTGGCTTCAAAGAAGAAGAGTTCATTACCGTCATCAACGAAGTCGAGGACAAGGCGGCTGGCAATAGCACACCCAGGCCTCCGGTCATCACGGTGATGGGACACGTTGATCACGGCAAAACCTCGATCCTCGATGCGATTCGAAAATCTTCAGTGGTGGACAGTGAAGCCGGCGGCATCACGCAGCACATCGGCGCCTACAATGTCGACACGAGTCGCGGACCGCTGACGTTCATCGATACTCCGGGCCATGCGGCCTTTACCCAGATGCGCGCTCGCGGCGCCCAGGTCACCGACCTCGTCATCCTGGTGGTGGCCGCCAACGACGGAGTGATGCCCCAGACCGTCGAAGCGATCGAACACTGCCGTGCGGCAGATGTCCCCATCGTCGTGGCGATCAACAAGTGCGATCTTCCCGAAGCCGACCCCAAGACCACGCGACAGCGGTTGATGGAACACAATCTCGTGTCCGAGGAATTTGGTGGCGACGTGATTTGCGTCGATGTTTCGGCGGCGACTGGCGATGGTCTCGAGCAACTTCTGGAAATGGTGGTGCTTCAGTCCGAAGTTCTCGAACTGAGGGCGGATGTGAGTCTTCCGGCCAAGGGAGTCGTACTCGAATCCCTGCTCGACAAGGGCAGAGGACCGATGGCGACGGTGTTGATTCAGAGCGGGACCCTGCGAAAAGGCGAAACCGTGGTCGTCGGCACCGAGTGGGGCCGTGTTCGCTTGATGGAAGACAGCGACGGCAATCGTCTGGACGAGGCGGGGCCCTCGATGCCCGTGCGTCTGCTCGGGCTCTCCGCGGTTCCGGAGCTCGGAAGTGTGCTCGACGTCGTAAAGAACGAGCGCGCGGCCAAGAGCGTAATTCAGCATCGTCTCGACCAGAAGCGCAGTGCCCCCACGACGGTCAAGCCGCGTTTGAGCCTCGAAGAGTTTTACGCCCAGGCAGATGCGATCGAAGTCAAAAACCTCAAGGTCGTGCTCAAAGCAGATGTAGCGGGAACCAAAGAAGCCTCTCGCCATGCGATCGAGGAGCTCTCCACAGATACGGTCACCTTGACGATTCTCTCAGCCGGTGTGGGCGGGATCACCGAGAACGACGTGATGCTCGCTTCGGCAAGCGAAGGAATCGTGGTCGGGTTCAATGTGCGACCCGACACTGCCGCGCTTCGCGCCGCCGACAAGAACGGCGTAGAAATTCGCACCTACTCGATCATCATGAACCTGATCGACGACATCCGAAACTCCATGGCGGGACTGTTGCCGCCAACGGTAAAGGAAATACTGCTGGGGCGAGCCGAGGTCCGCGAGACATTCGTCATCCCCAAGGTCGGCACGATCGCGGGTTCCTACATCAACGACGGACGCGTCAAGCGAAATGCAAAGTGTCGGCTGATCCGCGACGGGGTCCTGATTTTCGAGGGCAGCATCGTATCGCTGCGACGGTTCAAGGAAGATACGGCCGAAGTCAGCAATGGCTATGAGTGTGGAATCGGGATCGGTGGCTACAACGACATCAAGGTTGGCGATGTCGTCGAAGCCTTTGAACTCGAGGAGGAACCAGCAACTCTCTGATCACGCAGCACCGGATATATACGGGCTGCTAGGGAGTAGGGCATGGTCGTCGGTGCTGCGCTTGTAGAAATTCACGTACACGGCTCTCATTCACTCAAACAGAAACGGGGAGTGGTTCGCTCGATTCAGCAGCGGCTGCGCAACCAGTTCAATATCTCGGTGTCCGAGGTTGGAGGCCAGGGGACCTGGCAACGTGCCGTTTTGGGGTTGACCGCGGCGGGGTCCGAGGCATTGCCGGTAAGAAAGGTACTCGAGCGCGCCATTCGCTTCGTCGAGAATTTGCACACCGCCGAGGTTCTCAACTCGGACCTCGAACTCATGGTGCTACCCCACGAAGCATCGGCAGACCTCGAAAACTGGCAGGATGACGATCTGCAAGAAGCTGCAGAAGAAGCTGCAGAAGAAGACGACTAGCGACTGGGTGCCAGCGGAGATTGACAGGTGTCACTACGAACAGATCGCATCGCGCATCAACTGCGCGAGGAAATCGCCAAGGTCCTGCGAGATGAGGTCACGGACAGTCGGATCAAGATGATTACGATTCAGCGCGTCGACGTGGCCCCAGATCTCAGCAACGCGATTGTACTTTGGAGCGAATTCGGAAAAGACGGAGATCCCGATTTCGACGATATCGACCTCATCTCCGAGGGGCTCGATTCGGCCGCGAGTTTCATGCGGCGAAAAGTGGCCAAGAGCCTGAAAAATTTGCGGCGCATGCCCGAACTGCGCTTTCGGTACGACCCTTCAATGCGTCTGGCGGGGCAGACCATGGAAATTTTGCAGGCGATCAAGGGCGAGAATAATGGCAAATCGACGCAATAGACGCAGGGCAGATGAGCGGCCCGGACCTGCGGGCTTTCTGGTGGTCGACAAGCCGCCCGGACAGACGAGCCACGACGTAGTCGACGCGGCACGCAAGTGGCTGGGCACGCGTCGCATCGGACATCTGGGAACCCTCGACCCACAGGCGACGGGTGTTCTGCCGTTGGCGGTGCGCGAAGCCACCAAGCTCATTTCGTACATCGTGAAGGACTCGAAGAGCTACGTGGGCACGGTGCGGTTCGGAATCGAAACCGACACCCTCGACGCCCAGGGACGCGAAACCCGGCGCTACGCGGCGGGCCCACTCCCGGGCAAAGCCGATGTCGAAAAAGCCCTGGCCCCTTTTCGCGGTGAGATCCAGCAGATCCCCCCGATGTACAGCGCCGTCAAAAAAGACGGCGTGCCCTTGCATCGACTTGCGCGGCGGGGCGAGGAGATCGAGCGCGAGCCGAAGACGGTGAGGGTCGATCGTCTCGATCTCACGCGTTTTGAGCCGGGACTCGCCGAGATCCGGGTCGATTGTTCGGCGGGAACCTATGTGCGGGTGCTCGCGGCAGAGATCGGCAATGTTCTCGGATGCGGCGCGCACCTCGAAAGTTTGCGGCGTTTGACGAGTGGTCCCTTTGACGTGACCCAGGCGCTCGGCTTCGAACAACTCACCTCCGAGGCCGAATCCGGGGTGATCGACAAGCGGATCATTTCTCCGGCAGACGCGATGGGGCTTCCCATTTTTGAGCTCACCCCCGAGGCCACTCGCCTTGTCCGCCACGGTGCGGATATCTCTCCCGGGACCCGATTGCGGATTGCCCCTGGGGAAAGAGTGATCGCCCTCGACAATGACCGAAATCTGGTCGGCTTGCTCGAGCTCAGGGCTGACCGACGGCTCTGGCCTCTCAAGGTCTTCGGGGCGGATGGGGGCTGAGAAGACCTTTCTTCGCAAGGAGTTGCGGGCTGCCCAGCTCTGCGCCAGACTCCGCCCCGTTCGAGTGCCCGCGGGCGCCCGATCTGATCGGTTCCGCTCCCAGCCTGGAACCGCTCTCACTCATTGCGCGACATCACGAAGCGTTTGCTCCGTGCTCCGATGTCGCGACGAACAAATTAATCGTCAGTCGATTCCAGTCGAACAGACTACATTTCGAACGACGCCAAAGACAGTCAAGGCAGAGTCCAGGGCTAAACGGAAGAAGGGGTACGTAGGTTGATCTCCGCGGAAGTGAAACAAGAAGTCATCAAAGATTTTCAGCGCCAAGAAGGCGATACCGGCTCATCCGAGGTGCAGGTTGCGTTGTTGACCCGACGGATCAGCGATCTCGCGGATCACTTCAAGACCCATGCAAAGGATCACCATTCGCGGCGAGGCCTGCTGAAGATCGTGAGTCAGCGCCGCCGGCTTCTGGACTATTTGAAACGAGATGATGTACAGCGATACGCGACGCTCATTGGGCGTCTCGGATTGCGTCGCTAGAGAAAATGCGACGCGTTTGTGCCCCCAAGTAGGGGCATTGAGCCAAAAAGTAAGCAATCAAGTCAGCAAGCAAGAAGAAAGTAAATAAAAAGAAGATACGTGGGCGCTGTGGGGAGCGAAGCGTGTCGAGTGTGGGAATCGGCCATATCCGAAATTCGAGGACGTCCGCTGCGAGCGGGTACTCTTTCGCATATGGCTGATCCCGCATTCGACGGGCACTCTCCTTCCAGGCGTTGAAACCGAACCTGCACTCTGCAGGCGCGCGCCCCATTTTTGTGCAGACATAATATTGTGTCTGTCAGGAGAAATGTACGAATGCCAAAATGGTTTGAAGCAACATCTGTAAGTTTGGAAGTCGGTGGTCGCACCATTACCATCGAAACCGGCTCTATCGCGAAGCAGGCGGCCGGCGCTGTGGTGGTCACTCAAGGTGACACCGTGGTGCTGGTTACGACCGTGCACTCGAAGCCGCGAGCGGGAATCGATTTCTTCCCCCTCACCGTTGACGTCGTCGAGAAATTTGCCGCCGCGGGCAAGATTCCCGGTGGCTTCTTCAAGCGCGAAGGCCGGTTGTCGGATCGGGAGGTGCTCAATTCGCGCTTCATCGATCGCGCGATCCGCCCGCTGTTCGCCGACGGATACAACGACGACACCATGGTCACGGCCACGGTACTTTCCGCGGACCCGGAATGCCCGGTCGACATCTGCGCCTTCGTCGGTGCTTCCGCCGCCCTGAGTATTTCGGAGATTCCCTTTCTGGGGCCGATCGCCGCGGTACGGGTGGGTCGGATCGACGGCGAACTGATGATCAATCCGACCCCCGAGCAAGTCGAGGAAAGTGATCTCGAGTTCATCGTCGCCGGACACCGCGGCT
>JADFNE010000109.1 GCA_022563535.1 Myxococcales bacterium | reverse complement strand
GAGCATTATCGGGATATCGCTGGGGTAGCGGGCGCAAGCTTGCGCTGCTCGCCTGGGAGTCGGCGTCGAGCCGCGAAGCGCGATCGATCACAGCCTCTGCGTGACCGACGAGCGGCCCATCGCCGCGCCAATTCGGATCATGGGTGGCGGTCGTTCGGTAGAACCAGGCCATGTGGTAGCGGTGGTTGGACTTGAACCAACGACCTACTTCAGATGCGCGTCATACCAGGCGATCCATCGCACCATGTGGTCTTCCTGATAGCTAGGAACCGAGAGCCAATGGTACTGCCCTGGATAAATGACCAGCTCCGTTGGGATCCCGAGGCTCCTGAGCGCCATGTACATCTGCTCCGAGTTGATGAGCGGCACGTTGAAGTCCTTTTCCCCGCAAATGAACAGCGTCGGTGTCTGAATGCGGTCCGCGTGAAAGAACGGGAACGAGAGTTCGAGGTAGAGGGCCAGGTCCTCTTCGACCCAGGGCTTTCCGACCTCGCCCTCGTAATCGTGGATGTATTCGTCGGTGCCATAGCCGGTTATGAGGTTGGCGGCTCCGGCGCCGCTTACCGCGGCCCTGAACCTCGTGTCGGTCGCGATGGCGTAGGTGGTGTTGATGCCGCCGTAGCTCCAGCCACCGATGCCCAATCGCTTCGGGTCGGAGAGTCCCTCGGCGACCAGATAATCCATGACGGCGTGGATGTCCTGGACCCCATCGGCCCACTTCGCGTACAGGGTGCGCGAGAAATCAGCGCCGCGGCCCGAGCTACCGCGATAATTCGGTTGCACCACCAGGTAGCCGGCGGCGGCGAAGGCCTGGGCCATCCAATCGAACTCATAGGCGTCCTGCGCGAACGGGCCGCCGTGGATGAACGCGATCGTTGGCAAGGGCTTGCCGCGCCGGCGTCCGGGAGGCTCGTAGAGCATCGCACCGATGCGCGTTCCATCTTCGCTCGTGACGTCGATGCCCCGCGCCTTCGCCCATGTGAACTGCTCGCGCAGGGCGCGGTTGTGGTCACTGAGCGCGAGGCCATCGCCCAAGCGGAAGATTTCCGGTGGATGCGTGGGAGATGTCGCGAGCACCGCGATGCCCTTCCGACCGACTTCGAAGGCGTTGACAATGCTCGTGGCAAGCGCCGACTCCGCGAGCTTGAGGCGCTCGATCTTGCCTCCGACGGCCGGTACGGAGCCAACGAAGCGTTCGCGGTCGTCGTCGAAGCCGAAGAACAGCGTCTGGCCGTCGAGCGACCAGCGAAGATTGCTCACGCTTCGATCGAGCGCCTCGCTGGGGAGCGTTGGACTCGCGCTGGTGGATGCTCCGGCGGCAATCGGAAGGACGGCGAGCTGAGACGAGCCATAGCCAGCGTATTTCCCGGCCGTCCCCTGAACGTAGGCGATCTTCGTCCCATCGGGGCTCCAGACCGGTTGGGAATCGGCACCCGTCCAATCGTTCAGCTTTCGGGCCTTGGCTCCCTCCCGGGCTTCGAGCAGGTAGATGTCGGTGTTCAGCGTCCGATCGGGGTCGGGCTGCTCCTCACTCGGACGCTTGCTCGTGAAGGCAATCCACTTGCCGTCGGGTGACCAGGCGGGTTGATAGCTGTCGAAGGCGCCCTCGGTCAGGAGCGTCGCTTTCCTCGTTGCGAGATCGAAGAGGTAGAGACGCTCGTAGCGGTCGACTAGATAGCCCTCCCCGTCCCTCTTGAAGTGGTAGCGGTTGACGACGATCGGCTTGGGTGTAGTGGGCTTCTTCTCTGGCTTGCTCTCGTTGCCCGCCCCACCGGTCTCTCCACCGGCATCTTCCGTCTCGACCTCGGCTGGGTCCGGGTCGCCGGACACCAGCACCAGGCGCTGCCCACCAGGAGCCCACTCGAAGCCCGACACACCACCAGCAAGCTCGGTCAACCGCTGCGCCTCACCGCCGGCCCGGTTGAGCAGCCAGACCTGCGCCTTGGACTTCGGGTCCTTCGCGTCGTCTTCGTCACCACGCGAGGCGATGAAGGCCAGGTACTTGCCGTCGGGGCTGAAGCGCGGGTGGGCCTCGCTGTGCTTCTCGGTATGCGTGAGTTGCACCCGGGTCTCGCCGTCCCAGCTCACCATGTAGAGGTCGGAGCTGTAGCGATCTTCGTCGATATCGGTCGTCTCAACGCTGTAAGCAACCCAGTCTCCTTCCGGCGAGATCGCCAGATCGGAGACGTCGAAGAGACCATGCACGTCCGCGGGCTCGAAGAGACGGCGAGCCTCGTTCCGAGCGGCGAGTGCCACGGGACTCCACAAGATCAAGCTCGATGCGATCGAGAGGAGAGCCAGCGAAGAGATCGGGAATTGCTTCGACTGTTTCGGCATCATGAGTTGGTGATTCCTCATTTCGGCGGGATCCAATGGTGACCGGCGGGCGACGCCCGGCGGGAATCAGGGCGCGTCGTGGGAGCCCAGAGCGATTCGTGGGCACGATAACCCAGGGTTCTGTCAAGTAGCGAGCCAGGCCCGAAGGGGGCCGAATATCAGTTTGGCAGTGAGATATGCGGAATGGTGTTATCGCGCGCCCACTGGTTGACGGCGGCGATATCAGTGGACGTGATGGTTTCGAGTTCCGCACCCGCTGGGGCAGGTCCGCGGGCGAGCTTTGCTCGCCAGCGCAAGCGAGCGAAGCTCGCTCGCGAGGCCTGGTATACATAATCTCTCTTCGGCTCAACCGGTCAACGTAACATTGTCATTTAGTACTTCTGCTGGGCAATGAAAGGCCAACGTCATTCGCGGCCTCTGGTTGAGTTCAAGCGGCGATCGCCAGACCCACCAGTCGTCGCGCGAGCGTGCTTGCGGAACTCCCCGCTTAAAGCGCGCGCAGTAGGCGATACCAGTATTCCACCGAGCGGTAGAAATCCTCGACCCGAACCCGCTCGTCCCGTCCGTGAGCCCGAACGTCGTCTGGATCCTGACCCAGCGCACTTACGCCGTAGGTGGGAATACCCGCGTTGCGCAGGTGCAAGCCGTCGGTGGCGCCCGCGCTCATATGGGCGATCACCGGAATGCCCGGAAGCATTTCCGCCGCGACGCCGGTAATCGCCTGCATTACCGAGGGCGTCAGCGGTGAGGGAGGGCTGGCGACGGCGGGGTAGTCGTTCGTCACGTGAATGGCGTCGTTGGCGAGCACGCGCCGTATGGTGGCCACCACTGCGTCTTCCGATTCCTGAGGCAGGACCCGGCAGTTCACGATGGCCGCTGCCATCTGCGGCAGGGCGTTCTCGGCGTGCCCACCCTCGAGCTGCGTGGCAACACAAGTCGTGCGCATCCTGCTCTTGAGTTCAACGAGAGAATCGAGGCGTGCAATGTCGTCGGCCGTGGCGCGATCCTCGGACAGCGCAACCATCGAAGCAGCCGTCTCTGGGTCGTGAAACCGAGCGGCTTGCTTGAAATAGTTGCGGGTCACTTCGTTCAGGCTTACCGGAAATTCGTGAGCCTGGAGTCGAATGAGAGCTTCCGCCAACTCGTAGATGGCATTGTCGCTCCGGGGCAGCGAGCTGTGGCCACCCGGATTGGTCACCTCGACGCGCAATGTCAGGTAGACCTTCTCCGCCGCCTGGATGGCGAAGGCCAGCGGTCTACCGTCGTCGGTCGTGATCTCGCCGGCATCGGTGTTGAGAGCGAATGCCGAGTCGATCTCCTCGCGATGCTCGTTGATGAAGTACGTGACGCTGAACATGTCCGTCTCTTCGTCGCCGGTGAGCATCATGATCAGATCTCGCGATGGCTCGTATCCCTCCCGCTTGAGTCTGATGAAGTTTGCCAGTAGAGCCGCGGCACCCGCTTTGTTGTCAGAGGTTCCGCGCCCGTAGAAGTAGCCGTCCTTCTCGATCAACTCGTAGGGGTCGATGGACCAGTCTTCTCGCAGCGCTTCGACCACATCCAGATGCGCCAGCACCAACACAGGCTCTCGCTCGCCTCGACCGCGGAAGCGCGCGAGCACCCCCGCTGCCGATGGGCTCGGACCCAGAACCCGTACATCCCTCTCGGGGAAGCCAGCCTCGATCAGCAGCTTCGCGGCGTACTTCGCGGCCTGCTCAGATCCACCGCGCGACTGGCTGGACGGAAGCCCGACGAGAACGGAGAAGATCTCCCGGGCGAGCGGCCTCGAATTCTCGCCTGCCGTCGCTGCCGAAAGCCCGGTACCGAGCATCCCCAGAGCAAAGCACCATACCAACGACTTCGAAACCAATGGGTGGGCCTCCCCTGCCTTCCGGAAGATACCCGGGAACGGAGTGGTTAGCTGCCCGGGTCGCGATCGAGATTGGAGGTGTGTACCCATACGCGCCTGGCGCCGAGTGACCAGCCACAAGAATACCGCCACATACACAGGCGGATAGGTATTTTAAGCCGCGTTTTCACCAACGTCCGATAAACAAATTATGTTAAGTGGAGCTCAAACCTGCTCCAGCGAGACTGCATTCCACAACACGGGCTTTGAAGGCAAACAGCGGTACGCTAACCGAGGCACTGCAGATCCCGGCTGAACCCGCTTCGATCTCCCCCGCAGATCTGATCGCAGAGGAGTGCAGCCAAAGCTCAGTGCAACGACCTGGATGACTGAGGCAGATTGATCGGACGCTCTCATCAAACAACGAACTATGAAAAATCAATCACATCTGCGTCTTCTGTTGATCCTATTGACTGTGGGACTATTCAATAGCGCCTGTGCTGAGCGGCCTGGGATTCCGAATGTCATTCTGATCTCGCTCGACACCTGTCGGGGAGAATAGTAAAATCAAGCCGCAAATTTGAAGACATTGCCGCCGCAACCGGCCCGCCTCCCCTCACCACCGTGGATCGAGCCCGCGGAATAGACCTCGTCTGGAAGGAAATAGCGGCTATCCGAGCTACTCGCCCTGCAGATCAAGCAGCTCGGCGAACTCAACAACTACACCCGGACGTGATCTCAGCCAGCGCCGGAACGATGCCGCTTGATCGTCCGTGCTCACTTGATCCCAATCCGAAACGAGTAGACAATCGCCGTTTCGCTGCAGGAACCCCGCAACTTCAAAGGCGTCAATGAGCGCCGCGACTCTTTTGCGAGAACATCGGAGCGCAAGTGCCCAATCGTCGCTGGACACATCCGAAACATCCTCAGTGCCACGAACATCGACGACAAACTCAAGCAGCATCGATTGAAGACCGACGGCGGCGATTGGTGGCAGCTCGAGGGCCTCTGCCAATCGCATTACCTTTGGGTCTTGTTCGGGTCTTTCGTGTTCCACGTTGCCTCCCCGCTCCCGTCTCCCTCGGTACTACGTGTAGAGGATTGCAGATTACCACGATTCAAATTGAAGGAAGCCCAGCCGGTCCGTCTGCAACGGCAAGTTATGCAGCTGTTCGCGACAAGCTTCTGCCCCCCCCGAAATGCCACTCGGCGGCGTTTCGAGAGGTCAGATGATGCACTTCAAGATTGAAGTCAGGCGGCCCACGCTACAGAGTCACTACCAAACCATCGTGCGCTGTCTCGATCTCTACCCGTTCGAGTTCCGCGAGCATATCTTCGCTCATGTGCGTCAGGAGAAAACGCTTACAGGAAAACTGCTCACGATGAGAGAGCAAACTCTTGTAGTCGAGATGAAACTTCATGACTTTATCGAAGTAGTACGCCTCGCAAATAAACAGGTCTGCGCTCGCGGAAGCCTCGATAAGGCTATCGGCCCACTCCGTGTCACCGGAGTAGACGATTACTCGCTCTTCTACTTCCGTGCGAAGAGCATATGAAGGGGCGCCGCTAAAGTGAATGACCGGAAACGCAGTGACCAATATCGGCCCTACCTGTACGCTCGATTCAGTGGTGAGCTCAGTGAACGACAGCGAGAAGCGCTGCTTCACCTCGGATGAGCCCGGGAACAGGATCTCCATGGCGGCGCGAACTCGATCGCTTATTCCTGGGGGCCCAACTATGGAAAGCGGCGACGTTCGCTTCGAGACGAGTTGGGCGTCAAGAATGAAGAAGGGGATCCCCCCGAAATGATCGCCGTGGAGGTGAGAGATCACGATCGTGTCTATCTGGTTCGGGTCAACTTTAGCCCGCTTCATCGCAATTAGAGATGACGTCCCGCAGTCGATGAGGAAGCTAGTAGAGGCGGCCCGGACCAATATGCAGGTCTGAAATCTACCGCCACTACCGAAAGCGTCTCCGCTTCCGAGGAACTGAACGCGAACTTCCTGATCACTCATTTCGACATCACTATGCCGCATAACCGATCAGCGTCAACCGGCACCGAATAGCGCCACCGGACTCCCGCCGAGCCTGAAAAAGGTTGATGCCAGGACGGTACAGCGGGTAGTTGAATCGCGCTATTCCACGTCCGGTTGGGCGGCTAGTTGGGCGGCGGGCGTACGCCTCCCGATCGGCCCGACGAGCGCCTCTGCATCGCGACGGATCTGCCCAGCCAGCCCAACCATCTCCGCATGTTCTTGTGCTATGCGGTCGGGGTTTTCGGAGTACTTGGGGTTGTCCCGCATTTTGTCGGCACGATCGTTCAAGACATTGAACACTTCGACGTTGGCATACAACTGCAAGAACAGTGGTGAAGGGACCTTCCGCAAGTGCACTACCGACGTGTCACCTGACTTCCAAACTGTATCTTGGAATCGAATTCCGAACACCCGGCTGTTCTTGAGAACCACGTTGGCCAGCTCATGGTTGACATGGACTTCGCTTCGAATCGCCATCAGCCGCGCCCTCTGACTCCTGGTTCGATCACGCAGGTCTCCCACGATCTTGTACGCGAAAGTGAGTGTCGCGACGGTGATCGACGCGGCGGCCGCGATCAGAGCAGCGACAACACGTACATCTCGGAACTCTTCCACCGACATTCCCGCCTACCAACGGATCAGCGTTCAGCGGCTGTCGGCGACTTGCCGAGCGCCCCGAAACACCTCGTTAATTCGAAGTGTACCGCGGCCCGGAACGCCGTTGCAGACTTGGCAGCAGGGGCGTCACACACACAAGGGGTGCACTGCCTGTTGGTGGACGGGGGCGTGATGGAGTGTTGGGTGGCGATTTGCGGGCCCTCATCAGTCCTCACCCACCCACCCGGGGAGCTGCTCACCGGTGGTCTGCGACCATTGGCGTTCGCGTTCGTCTCTCTGGCAAACCTGCTCCTCGACCCATGATACGGCATCGACATCGCTCGTGACCTTGACACCAATCGCTGCGAGAGCTGCGCGGCGACCGAGGATCCCTCCCGGTTGACGGTGGGAGGCACCGTCGTTTGTGATCAACGTGAAGCGGTTCTTCCACGCGTGGAAGACGATGTCCACGTCATTCTGCTCGTTCGTTGAGGACGCCCCGGATGGAAAGAGAATACCCTCGATCTCGTCACGCTTCGCCTTCTCCTGAGGAGTCAGATTCGTGCTGACCGTGACGATGCGCGAGAAGGCCTTGCGCGCTCGCGCAGGACTACCGATCGCAGCCTCGGACTGGGCAACGTCCGACATCGAGATATTCACCACGCCATCGGAGTGCCATTGCTCGAGCCTGTTGATGTTGGGAAGTCCACCGCTTGCCTTTACGAGGTTTGTGTCGATTTGAAATGGACTCGCGCGGTCCACTCGACGATCCCGTGTGCGCATTGCTCCTCCGACCAACGCCGCCCAACGGCCCAGCGTTAACCGGCATCGAATCGCGCCGCCGGACCCCGCCGAGCCTGAAAAGGTTGATGCCAGGACGGTACTGCGGGTAGTTGAATCTCGCTATTAGGCGGGCGGGTTCATAGGCTTGTTGGGGGGCGGCCCCTGCATCGCTACTTTGGATTGAGCGACACTGCGATCATTGCGAACGTCAGCGAAATGACCGCGAGAGCAAGCAGGGTGCGCCATTCACGAGCATTGAAGTTCTTCCATGGGAAAGCGAAGGGCCTGAAGCCCGACCACGCCGACTTGCCAATCCGGCGATAGTGGCGTGCGACAAGGATGTTGACGCCGATCAGCCACGTGCCCGCGAATAGCGCCAAGAAGAAGAGCTGAAGGCCCGGCATGTTCGTGAACATCTCAAAGACTTCGCGGAACTCGGGTACGTGATTGTCAGGCATGCTCCGCCGTATAACTATTATTCAACGTCCAAAATCCAATTGAGCTGGACGCTTAACATCCTAAATATATTCGATTGAAAAGTCGAGGACTGATTTAGGTCCGACCACTTCGCCAACCCGTCATGTTATCCAGCGCGTATACCGGCTTTGAATTGCGCTATATCAAGTCCGGTTGGGGGGGGGCTTATTGGGCGGCCAAGTATATTCGCTCACGGGTGTATCGGCGGTGCTCGATCTGAGCGACCACGACAAGCGAAATCATCCAAAGGCCGAAGACAAGGTTGAGCTTCGGAAACGCCGTGCCCGCTATGCCGAGCCATCCAGTGCCGAGCCACAGCGAAGGCGGAATGAAGCTAAGCAGCAACACTGTAAAAAGCCGACGTAAGGTAACGGCGGCCCGAGTGGCTCCCCGACGCCGCCACGAGTCGAGAATCACAACTGCTTTCGCCTCGCACTCTGGCGGGACTGAGACATGCGTGACATAGGTTCGGCCGCCCGACCGATCGACGATCGGACCGCGCTCGACTCGCTTGTGTACAAGGAGCTTGGCGTCAGCGATCTGCTCCGCCAGCGACTCTGCGGATTCGGCACTACCTGAGTAGATGATGCCCCAGTCGTCCAAGCTACTGATTTCCTAATGGACCTGGCCTTCAGCTGCAACGAACAGCGTTGTCCATCAACGCTGAGGCTCAGCCGTCCTACCCATGAATGCTACCACCGATCCGATCGGCCAATTCTGCTCACTCGAACGGCACCGCCCTCTTCCGATTCCGAAGTGAGCGAACGGCGGTGCCCATAAGCCCCCCTCTCGGAGT
>JADFNE010000108.1 GCA_022563535.1 Myxococcales bacterium | reverse complement strand
GGAGAGAAACTTTTCGGGGTTGCTTCGGTTCTGCTCCAGAAAGAAGCAGTTGGTCTCCATCTCGGACGAGTAACAGACCTGATCGCCTCCCCGTACCTCCCAGGTTCTAGGGAAGACTTCGTCCCAGGCTTCGATCTTCGCCGTTCCGTCGGGGTAGTACTCCCCCCTGGCGACGACGCCGGACTTGAGGGTGATCTCTGCAGTGGCGCCGCTGACGAACGCCTTGAGTTCCTCCGCACCCTCCATCTTCTGCCACTCGCCCGCGCGGCTTTCCATCGGGAGCACGGATAGAATAAGAAATGCAAAGAGCTTCGATTTCCAGGTCATCTTACGATCGCTACGTCAAACGACTTAAGCGAAGCATGCAGGCTGGCAAAGCTCTTCTTGCCGAGGATCAACTGGGCTCCAGTCGTCCTTGCTCAACTTGATCGTTGGGCCTTGATTGGGTTGGTCGGTAATCGCGATAACACCGTTGCGCAGCGCGATCGCATAGCGGGTCTTCTCCTCACTGAAATCGACGTTGAATTCAGCGCGCTTGCCCTCGGCCAGGCGTGGGTCACCGAGGTAGCGTAGGTACTGCACATTGTCGTTGAGTGGTGAAGCTGCCAGCTTCTCAGGCGTGACGGCCCCCAGCACCTGGCTCAGCTGCTGATAGTGGCGAACAGTATGCTCACCAAATTGAAGTTTGCCTTCGTGCAATAGCGCTTCGGAAATGTAAAAGCCGCGAGCGTTTGCCGAAGTCGTGCGCTGGCCGAGGGCGCGGGCTGCTTGCGCGCGCACCGCCTTGGCCTCAGCGTTGGTGTCATCCAACTGCAGCAAGTGTGACGTCAGGTAGAGCGACCACTGCCAATCTTCCAGGCTGTTGCTGGCGTTGGCAGCCTTGGCGTTTTTCAGCACCTCGTCGGCGCCGCCCATGGCCTCGACTACTTGGCTACTGAACCGAGCCTTGCTCAGAGGGCTGATGTCGTAGACGTCCCACCCCATCCAGCCGATGCGAGCGCCATAAACACGCTTGACGTGGCTTTCCACCTGGCCGTAAGTCTCTTTGTCTTTGCGGACCGCTTTAGGCAAGTAGATCCTCTCGGCAGCGTCCTGCGCATCCAGACCCATGGAAATCGCGCGATAAGTCTGGTCATGAATGAGCTGCATTTGGTCGCGAGTTTCCTGGATACCTGCGATGACTTTGTCCTTGCCGACCAACGGGCGCGCCGTGAATATCCACGTGATATTCGATGTCGCGAGTCAGGGCCAAGTCGGCAGCCTCGACGAAATCCATCGGGTCGCGGTACCAATCGCCGCGCAAGGTATAGAGATTAAAGACGGCAAACGCGGCCAGGGCATTGGAGACCAGCAGTTTCTTCTCGGGAAAATAAAAGGCCACACTTTCGGCAACATCGGTTTTGCTGGGCAACACCTCCACTTGCAAACCAGCGATCTCGTGCTTCTCAACCACTCCGTCCTTGAATGTGACGTCGGGTGGCACAAAGGCCTTGGTGCCGGTCAGTTTTTCTGCGCCGAAACCCATGAGGTTCGGGAACGCATCGGGGCCTTCTGCAGGGTGCAAAATGCCGAATTGGATCGCCGCCCGGGTGCCGAAGTTGCCCGACAACACGCTGACTCCCTGATCGCCATTTAGAGTTGCCACCAGATCCTCATGTCCGTAGAAGCGGGTACCCTCATCCCGCCACGCCTTCGCCCCCATCGCATAGTGGGAGTGGGTGTAGAGCACCGCTGCGACCTTGATCTTGCCGACCTTGTCTTCCAGGGCGCGGCGCTGTTCCTGGGCCACTTCGAGGTAGTCACCCGCATCTACGATGACCCAGCCCTCTGGCCCCTCAACGGCAATGATGTTCGAGATCCCCCAACCACCAAGGCGGTAGATGCCGTCTGCAACCTTCAGCACACTTTTCTCTTCAATCCCGACGTCCTTGTTGACTGACGCCGCCTGGGGAGAGGTCCGTGAGCCTTTCGGACCCGTGATCACCTTCTCCTGCAACGACATGTTGTATTGGCTCGCCTCTCCGGAAAGAGCTGCACCGGCAGGGATGCCCAGGGATAGAGCGAGTAGGATTCTCGTGATTGTTGCCATTGCGGGCTCCTTGTGAGTGGATAATCAAGTGGGTGCGCACGCGAATCTGTGAGCCCCGCGCATTTTACGTGGGGGCAACTCGTGAACTCGCACAAGCAAAGCGGCAATCAGTGTAATGCAGCGGTCCCCCTCGGAAAGCAAAGAAATGCCACAGCGTGCAATCGAACTGAGGCCGTAATTGCTTGGTGCCGTTGGGGCTCACATTGTGCGGCTCAAGATATGCCCCCAAATGTGCCCCACTTCTTGCGTGTCCCCAACTCATTGTGACTCGCCCGTCTTACCGACCGCTATCGGCCTTGAGCGGAGGGAGTCTTACCCTCCCCCCTGAATGTCGTAGAACGCAGCCGGATTCTCTACCCGCTCGGGCCTTGTAGGTGTGTTTCTGCCTCAAGCGAATGACAAGCCGCACACTTGTTGAATTGCTTCTTGCCGGCATCGTCTTCTGCTGTGTCCGCGTTAGCCCCCGTAGAGAATGTGAGAATCAGAAAAATTGCGGTGACCAAGGAGGCAGGCGCTGAATGATTCATCGAGGAGGCTCGATTAACCCAGGAATTCGTTGACGCGCTGGGCCGCCTTGATTCCGCCACCTATCGCGCCATCAATAAAACCGCGCCATCCTTCACCGTGGTCGGAGGAGCCGAAGAATATCCGACCGTAATCTTTCTGGAACTGATCGTAGTATTTGTTGACCCATCCAGGTCGATATACAGCCCAAGTGCCCTTCGCGTACGGATCATTATTCCAGTCATAACTCATTGTGCTGAGCACCTCGACTCCGGGAAGATGCGCGTCGAGTGCTTTTTGCACATCTTCATCGTCGTAAACGTCGACCGCCGCCGGATCCTTCCCGAAAGCCACCAGCAAGGTGTAGCCGCTCGCCTGCTTGTATGTCATGACGTAATCAAAGGGGTTTCCCACCGCTACGGTCGCGATGTTTCCTACGTCACCCCTCACTTTGATATAGATTTTCAAGCCCGATCCGCAATGACGTTTCTTTCCAGCCTCGACCACTCCTTTGGGTAAGGCCGGCGTGAACTTGATATCCGCAATCGTGTTCATTGGCAGACAATTGATGACTGCATCGCAGGAGAAGTGATCACCGCGCACCGTAGTGACAATCACTTTGTCGCCCCGGTCCTCAACCGATTTTACGACCGAAGACAAGCGCACTTCGGGTGCGCCATCTTCAATCATCTTATTGATCAGGCTGGCCGTGCCATCCTTCAGGCTGAACCGAACGACCGAATCCATGAATGTGGGGAAGAAGCCGCCACCGGCAAGATGCCAGCGCATAACTTCCAGGTAAGACATCTGCTGAGGATGATTACTCGCCATGCCGGAAATGAAACCGAATATAAAGGTGTATTGCAGTGGGGATAATTCGAGGCTGTCCAGATGCTCGATCGCATTGATTTTGTCTGCTGTCAGTGCAGCATCACGGTTGTGCAGAATATCCCAAACACGAGGCATGATGGATCGCGCAGCCCGATGGTAGATGCCCCACCCGGCAGCCACCTCCACGTACTGTTTTTCGGAGAGGGCCGTGCGTTTGCCATCCATGATGACGTACATGGTGTCTGGGTCTGCCCCGGGGGCTTCAGTGATTTCGAGTTCGTAACGCTCGACCTCTGCCCATACGAAAGGCTGCGTGTGATGTATCCACGCTCCACCTAATTCGACTTTATCGCCATCGAACTCACTGGAGAACGTTCTTCCGCCCAGACGGTTACGTGCTTCCAGCAGCAACGTCTTGTAACCGTTTTCCATTGAATCACGCGCTGCCGCCACGCCTGCGTTTCCCCCGCCGATGATGATCACATCGTAATCGCAATCCGCGAATTTGGACGCCACATCGCCACTTCCGGTTCCTGGCACCGCCACCCCGCCGATAGCGAGTGTCGCGGTGGCGCCGAGGAATTGCCTGCGGGAGATTTTTCTATTCGCCTTGCTCGAATTTTTGGCCACGGAATTGCTCCCTTTAATCAACATAGGTCATCGGAGCTTTGGGTAACGGATGGTTCTTGCTGGAAGATGGTTCTTGGTTTAAATCCAGGTTGCTCTTCCGACCAGATACCTGTGTCTCGTCAATATTACATACGGCACCGTAGCTACTGAGTTTTATCGGTCCAAAGGGGTTGAGGGTATCTTTAGCAGGATGCCGCGGGATGCAGGCGAAGGATCGGGGTTCTGGGCGAGGTGTCACCCTATGGCACTTCCTGGTACCTCATGGCACTACCGGACCGAACCAAGTATTCCGAATAGCGAAGCAATACCCATAGGTTGCAGAATTCTTGAAACCGCCTCCGAAGCTGGGGGTCGTGCGTTCGAATCGCACCCGGGTCACCATTTAAATTCAAGCGTAGCTTCGCATCCAATGTGAGAGGCCAGCTTCGGAAGTTGGGGGCAAACTGTGGCCGATGAGGCACAGTTTGTGGTTTCGCCCGTGGGCGCAGCCCACATGAAGGGCGAAGCCGGTGCGTTCGAATCGCACCCGGGTCACCATTTGTTTCAGCTACTTGCGCGGACGACTTCCTGTTGATCGGGTCGCATGGGTTCGGTCTGGTTCGGTTTTGGTTCGGTCCACGTTTGTGAATCTGAGATCGGCGTCAGCCTGAGGCAAAACGTGGCGGTAGGTGTCCTCGATGACCTTGACGCTCGCGCCCACCCACTCGGCAATTCGAGTAACCGGTGTCCCTGCTTCGAGTGCCCATGTAATGAACGTGTGCCGAGACTGAAACTGAAGACTGTCTCTTAGTGAGAGCCGTCTCGATTCCGAAATGTTTTGACGACGCACACGTTGCGGTGCCTGAGAAATTCCGGAAAGTGGCGGAGCCGCTCTCGTGTTTCGATTCGTGCAACAACGCCAAAGGGAGGCAAGGAGGCATCGCTTGCGGCTAGAACACGAGCACGCCCTAAGCAGCACAGCCTTTCCTTCACGGTGGTCGCGGTCTCGACTCAGCGACCGGAGTGAGCGCGTCTGGGCCCTCTCGGGGTGCGTTTCCCTACTCGACCCCTAATAACTCGTAAGCGACGAAGCGCCGATTGATCTCGCTCACGTACTTCACCGGTTCGCCCTTTCTCAGGGCCACCATGGCGATTTCGACGTTTCTAAACCAGCGCTCGCTATCGAGACCCATCTCCTTGGCTTTTTTGATTGCGCGACGCACAGTAGCGGGCCCCGCATTGTAGGCGGCCAAGGTAAAGCGCACCCGGTCTCGTTCCCGTATTCCCTCTTGCTTGCTGAAGTAGCGGTCGCGGATCCACGCGAGATAACGGGTTGCTGCCTTGACGTTGGCCTCGACGTTCTCCACGCCCACGATGTTGGGAACATCCACATAAGGTTCCGCCGCGGTCTGGGGTTTGATCTGAAACAGGCCGGTCGCGCCAGAGGGGTTGTGGGCATCGGCGCGGAAGCGCGATTCCTGATAGGCGATCGCAGCCAGTAGCCGCCAATCGAAGCCGCTCAGTTTGGCATAGCGGCGGAACAGATCGTCGTATCGTGAGAGTTTGGGCGCGCCTGCAGCGTCCAAGCGAACTCGAATGCTGGCGGCGTTCTTGAAGTAATGCTTCAGCGCGATGTTTCCGCGAAGTGTCCCCTTGCGGAAGTCTTGGAGGGTGGCATCCACTTCGCGTTTTAGCGCCTCGCTGCCCCGCGTGAGTGCCCAAGCGAGTTGTCCGCGATGGCGCAGGGAGAAGCTTCGAATTACGACCAACTCCGGGTAAAGATTCTCGGCGAACTCAGCCATGATCGAGTCGGCGACCGTCCAATCGAAACGACCGGCGGCGACCAGCGCCAGCAAATCTTCGCTCTCGAGTTCATCGTCAACCGGAACGAGTGTGATGGCTGGCTTGCCCGCGGCGATCAATTGGCGGTTTAACTCACTCAGGCTTTGCGCGTGGCTCGAATCCGCGCGCACCGCCACCTGCTGGCCCGCCAGGTCCGTCGCCCGGGCTGGCAGAGCGGCGCCTTTTCGACCCACGATCCACTCTTCTACTGGATGGTAGGTCTGGGAGAAGAGCACCCGCTGGGCGCGCTCCGGCGTGATGGTGAGGCGCGCCGCAATCAGATCGCCACGCCCGGCTTCAAGCAGAGGGATCAGTTGATCGCTAGATACCGGGAGTAATTCAAAACGGATCGGAAGCTTTCCCGGGTAGCGCTTGGTGAGACGCTCGGCGAGCGCTTTCACCATCTGGGCTTGATAGCCCCGGGGTTCCCCGCGGTCCAGGAAGTAGTCGAAGGAGCTTTTGGAAGTTAGAACGCGGAAATAGCGGTCCTGGACAATCTGCTCTAGAGAGCCGGTACGGGTGTCCGCGAGATGAGCGTCGAGGGGTGTATCGGGTGCTGAAGTGTCGGCGCCGAGGGTGAAAAAGAGAAGGAAGTGCAATAGGTACTTGGGTATGTGCATGCTGGGAGTCTAGGCTTGATGCACCTTGGACGGAAGAAAATGCCAAGCGGCCGATGGGTCTGCGAGGGCCGAGAAGAGCTGTGGCTTGATTTTGCCTTTCAATCTTTGTCAGAGTTCGCAATTGGCAAGGGGCACCTCATTGCCGATACTCCCGTCGACTGTGGTCGATCGATTCCCAATCGATGCTTGGCATTATGGCTAAGAGGTGAAGGCATGCTTTGGTGGCAGTGGATGATCCTGGGGAGTATTTTTCTGGGCGCCGAAATTGCAGTGGATGCTGAGTTCTATCTGGTCTTTTTAGGCGTTTCTGCATTGCTCGTAGGCTTGTTGGGAATGACCTCCGTCGCTCTTCCGATATGGGGCCAGTGGTTGCTCTTTGCCGGGATCGCGATCGCCAACCTCGCCATTTTTCGAGCGCGGGTCTACAAAGCAATGCGAGGACAGTTTTCAGACCGGGTCGAAGGAGTCGATGGTGAAATCGCTTGGGTCAGCGAAGAAATTCCTCCCGGCAAAATGGGAAGCGCCAAACTCCGGGGCGCAATCTGGCAGGCTCGCAATATGGGAAGCGCGCCCCTCGCTGCCGGAAGCCGGGCCATCGTCCAGGGGACCAACGGTCTCGTGCTCGAACTTCGTGCCGAGCCCTGACACCCCTTGAGCCTGAACCCGCTTTTTTTACTCGAACAACGGACACCCCAGCCAAGGAGAAACTCATGGAAAATGTTGGATTCATAGCGGCGATTGCAGTTGCGTTATTGGTCATCGTCACGTTGGCAAAAACGGCGGTCGTGGTCCCCCAGCAGAGCGCCTATGTGGTCGAGATGCTCGGCAAGTACAACAAAACCCTTCGAGCCGGTTTCCACATTCTCATTCCCTTCGTTGAGCGCGCTGCCTACAAGCACTCCTTGAAGGAACACGCGATCGATGTTGAAGAGCAGGTCTGCATCACAAAAGACAATGTACAGGTCGGCGTCGATGGTGTTCTCTACCTTCAAGTCATGGATCCCGAACTCGCGTCCTACGGCATCGGGAATTATACCTTCGGGATCTCTCAACTCGCCCAGACGACCCTGCGCAGCGAGATCGGAAAAATCGATCTGGACCGTACCTTCCTCGAGCGCGCCACCATCAACGCCAATGTCGTGGCTGCGGTGGATCAGGCCTCAGAAGCCTGGGGGGTCAAGGTGTTGCGCTATGAGATCAAGAACATCAATCCGCCTGTTGATGTGCTGGCTGCCATGGAGAAGCAGATGCGCGCGGAGCGCGAGAAACGCGCGATGGTTCTCACTTCGGAAGGAGTTCGCGATTCCAAGATCAACGAAGCCGAGGGCCAAAAGCAGGAGGTCATCAAACGATCCGAAGCGGATCAGCTGAAGCAAATCAACGAAGCCAATGGACAGGCAGCGGCGATCCTGGCCGTCGCCAACGCAACCGCAGAAGGCATCCGGACGGTGGGTCTGGCGATCAATGCGGAGGGAGGCGAATCCGCGATGAAGCTGCGCATCGCGGAGCAATACGTGAAGAGCTTCGGTGAACTCGCCAAAGAGGCCAACACCCTGGTGATCCCGGCCAACCTAGCCGATGTCGCTTCCATGATCGCGTTGGCGACCAATGTGGCTTCAGCGACGAAGGGTTCGGCAACGCGACCCGACGGCAATCCCAGTTGAATGAGGGGGTGGCTCGGTTTCTTCTTGGAGCGTGCGAATTCTTGCACCTGCTCACAAACCCCGCCGCAACCGGCCCGCCTCCCCTCACGACCGTGGATCGAGCCCCTCGAATAGAGCTGGACTAAAAGGAAAGGGTGGCAATCCGAACTATTCGCGCTTCCGTCAGCGGTGGGCACGGCAACGAGCCTGCTGGAGGAGGACTGATCGCAGCGCTCAGGCAGTCTGCGCCGAAGGGTTCGGCAACGCGACCCGACGGCAATCCCAGTTGAATGAGGGGGTGGCTCGGTTTCTTCGAAGACGATGGATTTGGAAGGTCTCCCCGCCCCCGCGATTGGGGTTGAAGAGCGAAGCGATGAGGCCCCGAGCGCGGGGGCACGCACACCGTCGGTACAGCCCGACCCGGAGGATTCCGAACTTAACTTGATGCTGTGCTGATTGTTTCCCACTCGACTGCGTTCGAGAACGCTCTGTGACGCCCATTCTCTTCACAAAAGCCAATATCTCTCAGCCTCGAGGAAAGACAGCCCGAAGCAGCCAGCAAGGTCAATGCTCCCTAGACGTTCGTGATCTTACCCTCGAGGAGCATGATGACTGTCCAACTCTCGAAATGGTCCGCGATCGTTCTGTCCGTTCTTCTGGTGTCCTGCTCCGGTGGTGGAGGTGGTGGTGGCGGTGCTGGTGCTGCTTCGTCCACTCCACAACTCGTTCACATCGTGGTCGCCAGTTCATTGACGGACCGCCTGACCATTACCCTGGACGATGACGCGTC
>JADFNE010000107.1 GCA_022563535.1 Myxococcales bacterium | reverse complement strand
GTACCCATGCTCGACCCGCATGGGCTGGCCAGGGGCGGGCCGCGATGTCGGGTGCACACGCCGCGGCGGGCCTGGATGCTCGTCTTCTCATCGGCCGACAGGATGCAATCGTCCGTCGACAGACGCCGCCCTCGCCAGAGCCCGGCATAGAGGTCGAGGATTCGCGCCGCCTTCTCCTCGAAGTCCGGGTCGCGCGGGAAGAGCCAGCTGCGAGGATGCCAGGGCCGGATGGCGTCCTCCGCGAGCCAGCGCCACACGGTCGTCTCGCCGATCGAGGCAACGAGACCGCGCTAACCGCCTCCCGGCGAATCTCCGGCACGCTGAGGCGCGAGAGGGGCAGCCCGTGCTCGTGGGGCAGTTCACATGCGAGGGCCTTGACTGCGACCACCCCGTTGGGGGGAAAAGCGCGCCGGGCGTCCGCGCCGCTCCCGCTCATCAAGGCCGGCGAGGCGTTGCTCAAAGAAGCGCTTGCGCCACTTGCTGACAATCTGTCGCGGGGTGTCCAGTCGGGCGGCAATCTGGTCGTTGCTGAATCCTTCTGCGGCGTAGAGCACGATCCGCGCCCGGACAACCTCTCTATACGGTGACGTATACTTTCGGGCCATCGCTTCCAGCGCAGCTCGTTCCCGCTTGCTGAGACGAATCCGATACGGACTTTTTCTGGGCATGTTTCCACCATTCGGAGGAAGGAAATGGGGAGAGGATGCGCCAGCCCAGCTGATTTCGCCACAAATTATACGTCATTGTATTTATAGAATAGAGTACTAAGCGAAGACAAAGCGCCGGCAAGAAAAGGCTCTCCCACGACTCTCACGCGAGTGCCGTGATGAATCTCGGGGGGTGTTGGCGTTGGCCGCTGGGATCGCAACCCTCGCGATGCTCGCCGGAGCCGCCAATTCGCCTGATCCAAGGCATCGCGCACCGGGCTCCCCCGGCCCCAAGCGGGCGTAATTGCCGCTTTGGGACAGCCAAAAACCGGCGTACCGCACCGATTGACCGGCTTCACCATCGAGAAAATAGTCCTTGACCTTCCGCACCCGGGCAGGCAGAATCAGCCGAAAGCACTAGGGTCCGCTCGGTCTTTGCCATGGCGGGCCACTGGCGGGACGAAGCTCGGCTGCCGACTCGACGACGCGTAACGTTCGGATTGCGGTCTCTCGGCATCCCAAAACATCACGCCACAGCAGCATCTCACCACAAGGAGATTTGAAATGAAGTCTTTTCGATCAATACTCATATTGCTGCTGTCGGTGACCACCGCACTGATGCTTGCCCACTCCGCCGCAGCAATGGGCGGCAAGGGCGCCGGAGCCGCCGTGGTGATCAGCTCAGTCCTTCTGATCAATCCCAACGTTCCGGGGGATCAATTCATTACTGCCGAGATTGCCGGCGGGGGATTCCTGGGCGGCAATTTCGTGGAGGTCACCCTGAACGGTGGTGACGCCCTCGCCCTCAGCGAGGTGTCCGAGACGCTGATCATCGCGAAGATCCCCACAATGACGCCGGATGGCGATTACACGCTCACGGTGAGGACTGGCGATCAGAGCAAGCAGACTGACTCCACGATGATCGGCCTGGGGGGCGAAATGATCGTCTCTTGTATCAGCTGGTTCAGATCGGGTCCGCAAGACGAGCACGTCCATACGGAGATTCACGTCGAGGACGAGAACGGGAATGCCATCATCGGCGCAATCGTGACCTGGACATCCGCGAACGACACGGTCGGCGTCTACCAGACGAACGTCAGCGCGACATTCGACAACGACGGGCACGCTACCGAACTAATTACTTGTCCTGGTGAGGTATCGGGCTCTGGAGTCACCGACTGGTTCTGCTGTATCGGCGCCGGAAAGTGGGATGGTGACATTCCGGGCAAGCGGGCCTGCGATGCGGGCTTGTACACCACCGTAATCCTCGACGTCGCCGCACCTCCTCAAACCAACATGACCTGGAATGAGAAGGCGTCAGAACTGGAGGCCACAATCACCCTCGATCCGATAGATCAGTAGACTGCTGTACTCTCCTCGGGGCCGACAGGCGATGACGACCGTCTGTCTGCCCTTGGGTTTGGCGTATCGCATTGCTTGCTCCCATGGAACGTCACACGTACGCCGATCGCGAGCTTGAATAGTTGGATACTTGAATAGTTGGATGCAAAGCGCCCCCGTCTCCTTCGAGGCGGGGGCGCTTTGCATGAGTATTTCGGCTCAAAAATCCGGCATCACACCGATGGACTCTCAAGATCCCGATGGTATCAGCGAGATGTGGAAGTCAGAAGCTCGGCGGACTGCAGGCGCTCACCACCTCGCAACAATCGTTGCCGACGTTGCGGAAGTGGTGCGGGCGCGAGCTGTCGAAGTAGTACGCGTCGCCCGGGCCCAGGACATGGCGCTCGCCACTGACCGTAACCTCGAGGCGGCCCCGGATCACCACCCCCCCCTCTTCGCCGGAGTGGGTGAGCGCAAGCTTTCCGGTGTCGGCACCTGGCTGGTAACGCTCGTGCAAGATCTGGATGCTGCGGCCGGCGATATGGTGTCCCACCTGTCGGAACGAGACTTTGCCGCCTGCGATCTCGACGAGATCGCCGCTGCGGTAGATCACGGGCACAGATTCGCTGGGCTCGTCTGCGAAGAAAGCCGCGAGATGCATGGGGATTCCGTCGAGGATGCGCTTCAGCACGGCTACCGATGGGTTTAGCTTGCCCGATTCGATCAGCGAGATCGTGGCGTTGCTGATTCCCGAGCTCTTGGCGAGCTTGCGCTGGGACAGGCCGTTGGCCTCTCGCACCTGCCGAAGCCGGGTTCCAATTTCTGGGGCCATGACGAACCTCCGTTAATTCGTTTAGGATCCTCAATATACCACGAACGCAAGCTAAATAAATCCACTATTTACGGCCTTGCAAAATAACTCTTGTTGATTTAACTGAACAGCGAGACACTGCAGCCTCTCAGAAACACAGCAAGGAGCACTGAATGCGCGGCAAGACAGAGATAATTTCCCACTGGATCGACGGAAAACGCCAAGACAGCGTTTCAGGCCGCTCGGGTCCAGTGTTCGATCCGGCAATGGGCCAGGAGAGGGCCCGCGTCGGATTCGCCAGCGTCGAAGAGGTCGATAAGGCCGTCGAGGCGGCAAAAGCCGCTTTCCCTGCGTGGAGGGATACTTCCCTCACCAAGCGCGCCCAGGTCATGTTCGCCTTCCGCGGCCTGCTCGACGACGCCAGTTTCGAACTGGCGGAAATCATCGCCAGCGAGCACGGCAAAACCAAGCCGGATGCCCGCGGCGAAGTGCAGCGCGGCCTGGAGACCGTGGAATTTGCATGCGGGATTCCTCAGCTTTTAAAGGGAGATAGCTCGATCCAGGTCTCGACGGGGATCGACATGACGTCAGCGCGCGAGCCCCTCGGCGTCGTGGGCTGCATCACGCCCTTCAACTTCCCGGCCATGGTACCGCTCTGGATGATTCCGATCGCGATCGCTTGCGGCAACACGGTGGTATTGAAGCCCTCTGAAAAAGATCCCTCGACCGCCAATCGGTTGGCTGAACTGTTTTCCAAGGCCGGGCTGCCAAATGGCGTCTTCAACGTGATTCACGGTGACCGCGTCGCAGTGGAGCGCCTGATCGAACACCCGGACGTGGCTGCTCTCAGCTTTGTGGGCTCTACGCCGGTTGCCCGCGCTATTTACGAAGGCGGTGCTCGCCACGGAAAGCGCGTGCAGGCCCTCGGCGGAGCGAAGAACCACATGCTGGTGCTTCCCGACGCCGACATGGACCTCGCCGCCGACGGGGCGGTCTCGGCCGCCTTCGGCTCGGCCGGTGAGCGCTGCATGGCAATCTCCGTGGTGGTGACGGTGGGCGATGCCGCCGACCGTCTGCTGCCGAAGATCCAGGAACGCATGGCGAAGCTCAAGATCGGCTCGGCCGCGGACCCCGCAGCCGAGATGGGCCCCCTCATCACCGCCGAACACCGGGACAAGGTGGTCTCCTACATCGATTCAGGAATCGAGGAAGGCGCCGAGATCGTCTGTGACGGGCGCGGGATCAAGGTTCCCGACTACGAGGAAGGCTACTTCGTCGGCCCCACGCTCTTCGATCACGTGAGCAAGGACATGAAGATCTACCGCGAGGAGATCTTCGGGCCGGTGCTCGCAGTCGTGCGGACCGAGAGCTACACCGAAGCCATGGACCTGATGAATGCAAATCCCTACGCTAACGGCACGGCCATCTTCACAAACGACGGCGGGGCCGCCCGGCGGTTCCAGCGTGAGATCCAGGTGGGCATGGTGGGGATCAACCTGTCGATTCCAGTGCCGCTCGGCTTCTATTCCTTTGGCGGCTGGAAGAACTCGCTCTTCGGTGGCCACTCGATCTACGGCCCCGACGGCGTGCACTTTTACACTCGGCCCAAGGTCGTGACGACCCGTTGGCCCGACCCAGAACACCGTGGAGTCGATCTCGGCTTCCCGAGCAGTTGATAGAAATCTAGCAATCAAGGAGCGTACGTTATGCAGACCCAGAAGCTCTATGACGAGTACATGATCACCAGCATGGTGGCGGGCTTCGAGCCCATCGAGGTGGAATCGGCCCAGGGTACCCGGATCCGATCCACCAACGGCGATGAATATCTCGACTGCTTCAGCGGTATTTCCGTCGTCAATGCAGGGCACGGACATCCGAAGGTCATTGCCGCCGCGAAAGAGCAGATGGACAAGCTGATTCACTGCTGCACCTACATGTACTACAACCCGAGCGCCGGCCGATTGGCCGAGGCGCTGGCCCGGATCACCCCCGGCGCGCTGCAGAAGACCTTCATGGGCAACTCGGGCGCCGAGGCCATCGAAGGCGCCATGCGCCTGGCCCGGCACTACACCGGGCGCGACGAGTTTGTGTCGCTTACCCATAGCTTCCACGGCCGCACCTACGCCACGCTCTCGATCACCGGAAACAGCTCGCGCAAGCATTCCGGCGGGCCCTTCATGCCGGGCGTAACCTTCGCGCCAGCGCCGTATTTCTACCGCTGTCCCTACGGTTCGACGACCGAGGCCGAATGCGCTGAACGCAGTGCTGAGGGACTCGCCAAGGCGATCCAATTCCAGAGTTCGGGCAACATTGCGGCGTTCATCGCCGAGCCCATTCTCGGTGAGGGCGGGATCCTCGTGCCCCACGAGAGCTACTTCAAGTTGGTGAAGGAAATCCTCGCGGAGCAGGACATCCTCTTCATCTGCGACGAAGTCCAGACCGGTTTTGGACGGACCGGCAAGTTCTTTGCCATCGAGCATTACGACGTCGAGCCCGAGATCATGACAATGGCCAAGGGCATCGCCGATGGTTTTCCGTTGGGCGCATTCATTGCGCGCCCGGATGTCGCGGACGCCTTCACCCCGGGTTCACACCTGTCGACCTTCGGCGGCAATCCCGTGAGTTGCGCAGCGGGTCTGGCCAACGTGGGTGTGATGCAGGATGAGCAGCTCCCCGAGAACGCGGCGGCGCGCGGCGCTCAACTGATGGACGCTCTCAAGCCGCTCGAGGACGAACTCACACTCGTGGGCGAATTGCGCGGCAAGGGACTCATGATTGGTCTGGAACTCGTCACGGGTGACGACAAGACTCCGGCAGACACCGCCGCCAAGGAAGTGAAGAAGCGCTGCCGCGAGGCGGGAATCCTGATCGGCGTCGGCGGTACCTATGCCAACGTGGTTCGCTTGCAACCTCCGCTGGTGCTTACCGAGGAGGAGGCCGCCCAGATCGTCGACATCCTGTCCAAGGTTCTTCGGGACGTAAACGGGAGCCTGTGACGGGCGCTAGAGAGAGATAAAGAGCCGTGAGGAAATTGGAAGGTACGCTGGTCTCGGTCCATACGGGGAGCAAAGGCGAATACAAAGCCGGCGATTCCGAGGACTACAGCAAGCGGGCGAAGACGTCCGTGCAGGTGGAGTTGGACGGATTCGTGGGCGACAGGCACCGCGGTTTCGAGCGTGTTGCCCAGTCCTACGATATCGACCCCACCGGGACCATCAGGCGCAACGAACGCCAGTGGACCGGCGTGTCAGTTGAGGAATTGGCGATCATCGCGGAGCGACTCGACCTGAACGAGCTCCTCATGGCCGCTACCCTCGGAGCCAACATTTGCGTGGAAGGCATTCCCGAGTTCTCGAAACTCGCCCGGGGCAGCCGGCTCGTCTTTCCATCTGGAGCCGTGCTAGTCATTGAGGAGTGCAACCCACCGTGCGCGGACATAGCGGATCAGATCGTTGCCGCCCATACGACGCGCTCCGGGGAGCCGGTCGCCGGGAAAATGTTCCCGAAATACGCAATGGAGCTGCGGGGAGTTAACGGGGTTGTCGATGTGGCGGGGTTGATCGAGCCGGGTGATCGGGTGATCGTCGAGGTGCACGAATCGTCAAAATAGAGGACTCGGCCACCGCGCAGGTGCGTCCTCGGCTATTCTCAGACACGCTCTGAACACGAAGGTGGAGGTAAAGTACGTGCCCAAGGTAGAGGTTCCGCCGCGCTACCGGGGACCTACGAGCGGTCTTGGTCTCATCGAAGTCGACGCTGACAGCGTGCGATCGAGTATCGAAGCCGTCGAGGTCATGCATCCCGGATTTCGCGAGCTCATTCTCGACGATGACGGCAATCTCCGCCGCTTCGTGCGCCTTTTCTTGAACGGCGAAGCGCTCGACCGAGACGCGGTAGACTCGCCCGTCTCAGATTCCGACCACATCCAGATTCTGGCGGCCGTAGCGGGGGGCTAGCACGACTTACTGACGGCCCCCGTCAGGGTGGTCGCGAAATTTTCGAAGGAGAAAAGAAATGACAGATCCCACCACCGGAGATCGGCTGATCCGAGTCGATATGAGTTTTCACGTCGTGTCCGTCGAGCCCTATCCAGAAGAATGGAGGATGCTCGGAGGTCGCGCCCTGTCCGCAAAGATCCTGCTCGACGAGTGCGACCCGACCTGCGATCCGCTCGGTCCGGACAACGTGCTCGTGTTTGCGCCCGGCGTGCTCGCGGGGACCGCCGCTCCGACTTCCGGTCGTCTCTCGGTCGGCGGCAAGAGCCCGCTCACCAACGGCATCAAGGAATCCAACGTGGGTGGCAATCCCGGACAGCACATGATGAAGCTCGGTTACCGCTGCATCATCGTGAAGGGACAGCCCGCCGACGCCGATCGTCGTTACGCACTCGAGATCACGGCCGACCGTGTCAGCCTGGTCCCTGCGGACGAGCACAAGGGCAAGTGGAACTACGCGCTCATCGATGACCTGGCCAAGGTCTACGCAAAGACCGCTTCGTTCATCTCGATCGGACCCGCGGGCGAGATGCGACTGACGGGCGCTTCGGTCGCCTGTACGGACGACGAGCAAAATCGACATCCGGCGCGCCACGCCGGTCGGGGAGGGCTCGGTGCCTTGATGGGCAGCAAGGGCCTCAAATTCATCGTGATCGACCCCGGGAAGCGCCCGGTGCGCAAGCCGGCGAAGAAGGAGTTCTACGCCCTCGGTAAGAAGTACACAAAGACCTACAAAGCCGGCCCAGCCCTGGAGCCGTTCCCGAAGTGGGGCACGAGCGCAATCGTGGAAGAGGCGAATCAGCTCTACACCTTCCCCTATAAGAACCGGACCGAGGGCCAATCGCCCGACGTCTACAATCTCGATGGCATGCGCATCGTGGAGAGCTTCGAGGAGCGCGGCGGCGGCATGCACAACTGCATGACGGGCTGCATCGTTCAGTGCAGCAATATCGTCCACGACGCGGAAGGCAACTACAAGACATCTGCTCTCGAGTTCGAGACCTTGACCCTGCTCGGTTCGAATTGCGGGATCGGCAGCTGGGAAGATGTTGCCGACCTCGATCGGCTGTGCGACGAGATCGGTGTCGACACGATCGAGACCGGCGCCGCGATCGCGGTCTACATGGATTCGGGAGGTATGGAGTTCGGTGATGTCGAAGGGGCGAAGCGCATCCTTCGCGAAATCGCCGAGGGCACCGAACTCGGTCGCGCGATCGGCGACGGCGCGCTCGCGATCGGTAAAAAGCGCAAGCACCATCGGGTTGCCACGTTGAAGGGACAGGCGCTCCCCGCCTGGGATCCGCGTCCCCTCAAGGCCGCGGGCGTTACCTACTGCACCAGTCCCATGGGAGCCGACCACACTGCGGGACTCGTCGTCGAGCCGGGCCAGGACTACGAGGAGGCGGTGCAGGCCTCCCAGGAATCGCAGATCCTGAACGCCGTGATCGACTCGTCGGGTTTCTGCCAGTTCTTGATGACGAGCCTCGACGAGGTCCGCGAGTTCTTCGGCCTGTTCTACGGCGAGGAAGTGACGCGGGAGTGGATTGGAGATCTAGGCTGGAACTGCCTCGAGGACGAGTGGGAGTTCAACCGCCGGGCAGGATTCGGTGCGGAGGACGACCTGATGCCAGACTGCATGAAGAAGGACGCGATCGGTCCGACGAATTTGGTCTGGGACGTGGACCCGGAGCTCGTGTCGCGGATGTACACGCGGTTCGAGCCCCGCGATGAACTTTTTGAAGCCAAGCCGAGCTGACCGCATGAATCATCAAGCGACGAACGCATCCAGGCGATGCGTGGCAGCGTTCGTCGCTGGGGTGGCGGTGCTGGCGGTCTCCGCATTGTCGGGTTGTCAGCCAGAAGACGAAACACCCGGACTCTGGCTCAACGGCGAGACCGTCTCGGAACGGGTCGATGACTGGAGCTTCGCGAGCGACGTCGAGGAGATCTTCGTCGAGACCCGACCCTGGTACGGCATTCCACACTCGACGACCATCTGGTGCGTAGAGGTCGGTGGCGAGCTGTACATCGGATCTTACGGAGACGAGAAGAAGACCTGGGAGGAGAATCTCGTCCGCGACCCAGATGTGGTGCTCGCCATTTCGGGAAAGCTCTATGAAGTGACCCTGGCGCAGGTGACCGATTCTGGCCGGGTTGAAGCACTCGACGCTGCTTATGCACAGAAGTACGACATGGTTGACGTCTTCGGCGAAGACGTGCCAGATTGGTGGTACTACCACGTCGCCGCGCGATCGTGACGCGTAGCTGACGCCCGGCCTCGGTCCCTACTGCAGTCCTATATAGGCAAGCTCGTCAGCGCTTCCGCCGTTTCGACCGGAGCCGTAGAGCGACTAGGGTTCCAGCCCCCACAGCGAGAGCTGCGTTCGCGGATGGCTCGGGAACGAATTGGATTTGCGCGTCAGCGATGCCCGCGTAGTACCAATTGTTCACACACCCCCCACAATCAGAAGGTTTGACATTGACTCGGGCCAGGAAGGGACTCACGAGGGTCAGCGTTCCGAGGCCAGATTCGGTACGGAGATCCGT
>JADFNE010000106.1 GCA_022563535.1 Myxococcales bacterium | reverse complement strand
TCTCCTGCTCACCGGCTGTTCCGCCGCGCTGATCTGTGCATGCGGAACGAGTTCGCGTGAAGGAGACGCTCGCGTACGGGTCGTCCTTATCACCCTCGACACCCTGAGGTTCGATCGTTTTGAAGCAATTCACGGCAAAACCTCCGCGATGCCGCTGACTCGCAGCCACGCGGAGCGAGGCCTCGTATTTCGCCACTTCTACACAGTGTCGCCCGTCACCCAGCCCGCCCATGTGACTTTCTTGACGGGCCTGCCGCCTTGGGAACACGGCATCACGCGAAATGGCAGCGTGTTCTCCGATCGATTCCCGAGCATCGTCGAAACGTTCAAGCAGAATGGCTTCGAAACCCGTGCAATTGTCGCTTCTTTCCCGCTGGCCAGACGCTTCGGGTTTGCGCGAGGCTTCGACGAGTTCAACGATGACTTCAGTCACAATCTCAGCGAGAACAAATTGCTGTGGGAGAGTCATTGGAAGATCCAGGCGGGCGAATTCTTCGCGCTTGGCAATTCGATCACCGATCGGGCCCTTGCAGCGCTACAGCGGGCAACGGAGCCGAAGCAGTTTTTCTGGTTTCACTACTTCGATCCACACGCACCCTATGGAATCTCCAGTGGGGCCGGAGCCATGAGGAAGAAGGACATCATGGCAGGCATTCCGACGGGAGCGGCCGCGGTCAAACAACTGTTGACAGAAGCCGCGGCCCTATACGATAAAGACGTCCGGTACCTCGATCTGGCCCTTGACCGTCTGCTGCGAAAACTCGCCGAGGACGAGGCCACCTATGAAACCCACATCGTAGTCGTCGCGGATCACGGGGAGAGCCTTGGCGATGGGAACTCGATCGGACACGGCGCTCGACTCAACGAGGCAGAATTGCGCGTACCCGCATTTGTAATTTCTCCCAAGGTCGCTGCCGGCGTGCGAAACAATGTCACTAGCGCCATCGACATCGCTCCCACGCTGCTTTCGCTGGCGGGGCTCAAAATGACTGGCCCCGGGCTTCCGGGACGCGACTTGACCGCACCCCCGACAAACGACTCGCGGGCATTTGCGATTCGCCGAACCTTTCGCGAATTCGGCAAGAGCGAGTTACGTCTCGATGGTGAGCACTATTCGCTCGACGAAATCTTGTTTTGCGAAATCGATTCTACGGGCAGGATACGTCGCGGCAATCGAGACGAGTTGATCGAGAGCGAAGAGAACCTCACTACCAACGAACACGATCGAATCATGGATTCGTTTCGAACGTTCCATGAGGCGTATGAGCGCATGAACGAGGCGACCGCGATCGATGCCGAAGCCAGGCGCGGACTCGAAGCCCTCTGTTACATCCAGTCACTCGGTTCTCGTAGCTCTCAGGCGTGAATTTGCATGAGCTATGCTGACGACCATCACTTCCGCGTTCAACCGACGCACCCAAGCGAGGGCCTGGCTCGAGTGGGCACTGAACTCCATCGCGATCTGCGGCCAGTCATCGAGTCGGGAGCCCCGTCGCCAACGGGAACCGCGCCCCGGTCGAACCTTGCCCTGCTGAGGCGCATGCTTTCGTTCGCGGAGCCTTATCTCGCAACCATCGCCGTTTCCATCGCGCTGACGCTGGTGTTCTCTGCGGGTCGTTATGTCCGCGCGTACCTGATGCAACCGCTGCTCGACGACGTCCTCTTGCCCGGCGCTACGGGCTCGACTTCGAGCATCCTGGCTGAGCTGCAGTTCATTTTGACGGTTGCGCTCGTCATCGCGGTAGTCATGCCGGGTGTGTTGTACGCACGCCTGTACTTGCTGGCCCACACCCTGGGCCGCATTTCCATCGACATCAAAAACACTCTGGCGGCGAAACTGCTGCGACTCCCTCTGGCCTTCCACCGGGCCAAGCACAGCGGCGATACGCTCAATCGCGCATTGAATGATTCAAACGCCAGTGAGGCCGCATTGAAGCTGGTGTTCGGGGACTTCCTGCAAGCCGGCGCCATGGTCATCGGAGGCGGCATCACGCTGTTTTTCATTTCCTGGCAGCTGACACTGATTTCTCTCATCAGCGCCCCGCCTGTGATCGGAACCGTTGCGTGGTTTGCCCGGCGCATTCGCAAAACCGCGCGCCTCCGCCAGGAACAATTTGGCGAAGTCACCCAGCGGTTGGTGGACATCCTGGCGGGCATCAAAGTCATCAAAGCCTTTGGGGGTGAGCAACTCGAAGAAGCGGCGTTTAGTCGCGAGGCCACCAAGCTGTTTCGGCGAGACATGAAGGTTGTAAAGAACCGCGTTCTCTCGGCAAGTCTCGTCGAGTTCGTGACGGGACTGACTGGGATCGGAATGCTGGGCCTCGGAGCCTGGTTGGTAATTCGCGGAATGTGGGACATCACGCCGGGCGCAGTTGCAGCCTTCGCAACCGTTCTCGCCACGACATACCGGCCGCTGAAAACTTTGTCCCGGGGCTGGGCGAAGCTGAGCGAAGCTCTCGCATCGGCGGAGCGATACTTTGAAGTTCTCGACATGGATGCCGAAGTTCCCGATCGCGCCGATGCGGTGGAGATCGACGGAGTTCATCACTCCATCCGCTTCCGTTCCGTGAGCTTCCAATACGAAAGCAAGGCGGTCATCGCTGGCGTCGACCTCGAGGTCAACGCGGGGGAGGTGATCGCCATTGTGGGCCGCAGCGGCGAAGGCAAGTCGACCCTCGTCGATCTACTTCTGCGCTTCCACGATCCTACTTCTGGTTCAATCGAAATCGATGGACGTGACTTGCGCGCCATCAAACGGAAATCGTTGATGGCGCAAGTTGCCATTGTGAGTCAGGAGCCCTTCCTGTTTGACACGACGATCGCAGAGAACATCCGATACGGGCGCCCGGAGGCCAGCGATGAAGAAGTCGAACACGCGGCGACGGTCGCGCGGGTGAGCGAGTTTGCGACCCAACTCCCGGACGGGTATCTGACCAAGGTCGGTGAGTTTGGCCTGCGCCTGTCGGGAGGCCAACGTCAGCGCATCACGATTGCCCGGGCACTGCTGAAGAACCCCGCAATCCTGGTGTTTGACGAAGCCACCAGCGCGCTCGATGCAAAGACTGAACAGACGGTTCAAGACGCCATCGATGCGCTTCGCGGCAATCGCACCCTGTTCATTGTCGCCCACCGGCTCTCGACGATTCGCCGAGCCGACAGAATTGTCGTGATGGAATTTGGAAGGATCACCCAACAGGGAACTCACGAAGAATTGATGGCGCAGCCAGGCCAGTATCGAGACCTGGTCGGGCTGCAACATGACGAGTTGGGTTCGCCTCTTTTATAGCTGCGACTTTCTCTATAGAAGCGACTTGCTGTAGATCTCATCGTTGAAGCCGACCACGAGGGTCTTCCCCACTCTGAGGGTCGGCGCTCGAAGATTGCCGGTGGGGCCCAACATCGCAGCAAGAGCTTCGCTCGAGTTCAATTCGCCCGCATTGAACTCGCTGATGTTTTTCCCTTTGGCCACGACCAGTCTGGACACGGACCTGGCCAGTTCGACGGCTTCCTTCTCGCCGAGTTTCTTGCTAGCTGACACGATTTCCTTGGGCTCGATCGCATTGGCGTCCAAAAACTTGGACGCTCGCGTGCAGGAAGTTCAGCCCTTGCGGTGGTAATACCAGTCGACTCGTTTTGCCACTTGTTCCTCCTGGGAAGCGAGCCTATCGAGCCGAGATCAAACCGTCGAGGCAAGGCGTCGTTTCCGGTACGATTGGCCGCGGAGGAGATTGCCATGTGGATTCAGGTCGCCGCGGTATCGGGGATGCTGGCCGTCGTCGCCGGTGCATTTGGCGCCCACGGTCTCAAGTCGCGTCTCACTCCCGATCAACTCGAATCCTGGGCCACCGCAGCGCACTATCAATTGCTCCACAGCGCAGTGCTGCTCACCCTCGGCCTGTTTGCGGCGTACAGCGGAAATTCTGTCAAGTTGCCCGCTTCGCTATTCAGCGCCGGCATGCTGCTCTTTTCTGGATCGATCTATTTGTTGCTGCTCACGAACATGCGCTGGCTCGGGCCCGTCACCCCGATTGGCGGGTTGCTCTTGATCCTGGGCTGGCTCTCTCTCGTTCGGGTCGGTCAGGACTGAACCGATGCTCGCCGCAATCGCGGGGCTCATACTCTTCGTCAATTGGGGACTGCTGGACTTCAATCCCGAGCCGTACGGCACGGCTCCTATCGATGGTGCCGAGGCCGAGCTGTTTGCACCCGCTGGGGGCACTCCGGTTCTGATCTTTGCAGTGGTCGCGCTGCTGTTGATCAGCCGACGCGCGCAGTTACAGCGCGCGCTCCGCCAACCACCGTTGTGGGTCGCGGGTGCCTGCCTGCTCGCGTGCGGTGGGGTGATCGGACGCTGGGCCGACTTCGTTCGCGCACCGGAGCTTCTGATCCCGAGCATGATTCTGCTGCTACTTGGAGCGGGCGCCATGCTCGGAGGTCGCAGTGGGCTCCGCGCGATCGCTGCGCCGGCACTGTTCCTGGTATTTGCCTTTCCCATTCCCGCCAGCATCGTCAACTGGATCGTCTGGCCCCTACAGCTCTCCACCGCCTCGAGCACGGAGGCGTTCATGCGCTTGATCGGCCACGCGCCGGAGAGATTCGGTGATGTGATCTACACGGGTCCGCAATGGTTTCAGGTGATCGAGACCTGTAGTGGCATGCGGATGATCGAAACCTTGATCATGGCCAGCGTGCTGTACTCGATACTTTTCTACCGACGACCCTTCCAGGTGATATCGCTTTTGTTGGTCGCGCCGATCTTTGGCTACTTCGTAAACTTCGTTCGCGTCTTGTCGATCATCTTCAATCCCTATGGCACCTGGAGTCCGCTGCACACCGCCCAGGGGATCGTCATGTTGGGGGGTGGTGTGCTCTTGATCGTCGCCTTCGACAATCTTCTGAAACGTCTCGAAGCCAAGCTTCCGTCCTCGGCCAAAAACAAGCTTCATCAGACAGACATGACCGACGCGCGCCTCACCTGGGCCAGACCCGTGAGTGTGGCCCTGTTTCTCCTCATTTTGGGTACTGGCAATTTCTTGATCCCCGCCTGGCAACCCGAAGCCTCTACCGCACTCTCCCATGAACCTCGGGCTCTTCGTCTGCCGCCCGAACTCGCCGGGAGCATGCCCAAGGGGCGAAAGCTCGACCGAAAGTTTCTCGGCAGTGTGGGGGTGACGAAGTGGCTGCACCGCGAATACGACTTCTTGGATTCCAGCGTCCAAATTCAGATTCTGACCGATGATCGTCTGAACGGACGGGGCTCGCTGATCTCTAAGAAAACTGCAGTTCCGGGGTTGGGCTACAGCGAGCTTTCACACGACGTGGTTCCCCTCAGCGGCGGCGGATACGTCGATCGGTTTCTCTATCGAAGCCAAAGCCAGCAATCCCTGGTCTACCACTGGTACGAGGGCACCGCGGGCAACCTCGAGGAGATCTGGCGCAACACCCTTGTGCTGGATCGCGGACCTGCCCGCCGCGATCACTGGGCAGTCTCGATGCGTCTCAGCACGGTCGTGTCCCCAGGCACCGAGGGTATGGCCGGGGCAGAGGCGCGCCTGCAGGGGTTTGCCGAGGTGATCCGCAACGCACTGCGGTGATGCAATAGAGACCGCAACTCCACGGGCGGTTCCGGGATTTTTGGATGCATGATTTGTTCTCGTCGACTCGCCACCGGCCGCTGGAAGCTTGCAGCGATTCCAATCCAGCTGATACACTCGCCGCGTTCTCGGAAAGACGGGCAGATCGGGAACTGATCGGTAAAGACCGAATCGGTTGCGTCTTCAGAGGGGGTCGAGTGAGAGTCATGGCGCGTTGTTGGCAGCTAGCGGCGATCGTCGGATGCTTGGCATTTTCTCAATCCGCCTTGGCGGGACCAAGTTCCACAATCTTGACCGCCGCTGACTTCAACCAGGACGGTGTGACCGACATCCTCGCCGAAAGGATCGCCGCGCCCAACCTCGGTTTGCTCAGGACGATCCTGATCGACAGTGCGACCGGCTTACCCATGGGCAACCAATTCCCAATTCTGCTGCAAGACGGCTATGAGTTTTTGGCGGTTGGCAATTTCAACGGCAACCTCGAAGGACAGTCCCAGATCGCTGCGCGCAAGATGACCGGCACGCCGACGGAAGAACTCGGCGGGGTGCGGCTTTGGGATCTCGAGGACGATGCATCGGCCCCGACGGGGCTGATCGAGGGAGAGCTCGAGTTCATCCCCGACCCGATGTACCAGCTAGTCGGCATCGGCGATCTCGATGGCAATGGCGTTGACGACTTCGTCTTCGTCCACGATAACACCGGCCCCGATGAAGATTGGGGGTTGGTCCGGGTCTATCTCATGAACACCTCGATGGAAGTCATGCAGATCACCCACCCGTTGAATGTCTCCGCTTTCCCCGGCAACACACTCGAGATCTTTGGCGTGGCCGACGCGGACGGGGATGGCAACGCTGATTTCATTCTTGCCAGCCGAGATTCGAGCGACCCGTTTCCAAATCTGCGTGTCCTGTTGATGGAGGCCGACGCGACGGACGGAATCAAGGTCTCTGGGCAGAAATTTCCTCACGGGCTACCCCCGACCGCCTTTGACTTCCTGGGGTTTGCATTGATCAACCCAGATGATCGCGCCGACCTGATTTTTTCCAAGAGAACCGCGACGAACCAGGGCCTGATTCAGGTGCGATTGCTGCTGGAAGACGCAGAGAATTTGTCAGCGCCGTTTTACCCGGTCAATCTCGGACCGGACTACAACTACATCGGCAGCGGTTTGTTCGACAGCGACACCGAAACCGACCTGGTCGCAATACGAAACGATGCGCCCGACGAGGGTTTGTTGAGGTTCGTCCTGCTCGACACCGATTCGGCAGATCCAAGCGGCGTCATCGATGAAGATGATCAGGCAGCGGGTCAAGTCAAGAGCTCCGTGTTTCCGACCATCTTGACTCCGACGGTATGGCAGGAACGCAGCAGTCCCTCCGACCTGACCGATCAGTAAGTCAGCAAAATAGACGGATAGAATCAAGATGGGCCGAATGAGTTTCAACAGGAGCGGTTTCATGGATCGGGTGTCAAAGCGAATCGAGCATGTTTTCATTGCGTGCGCGATTTTTGTATTGGCTCTGGGTTGCGGCAGCAGCGAAACAAAACCGAGCCCAGACATGGGAGGCTCCCCTGGATATATCCCGGGCGATCTGCCAGCCCCCCCACCCGTTGTGCCGCCTGGCGATGGTTCGACCGGTTCTGAAGACGAAGACTTCGTGTATATCTATGGGGGCTCCGTTACCCAACAAGACCTTCCACTACCGCTGGTCGACGATCCCGACATGCCCGCGCCTAACGTCCTTCCAGACGAAACCCCCACAGCAGTTCAACTAGACCCGCTTACTTCTCCCTGGCCGGCCAAAAGCCAGAGCGAAATCCAGGCGCTGCTCGAACGCGAACAAAATGCCCAGCCGACCGCCGCGCAACGGGCAGCAATGGCCCAACTGGGCCAGATTGCCGCTCCGGAAAGCCCCTGAGAAGGCCTCCAGCATTTCGCCACGCATAGCGAGTTTCACCGACCCTTCGGAGGTCAGTCCCTTGCGCCGCAGACATATCGCCACATTACTCAAGGCGACCCTTCTCGTCGTAATCGTCGGTGCCTTGATTCAGCAAGACCTGCTGTCGCTTGCGCCAATCAAAACCGCAATCTCGCGCTGGCCATTGGTGCTGGGTGGTTGGGTTTGTATCTCTTGCACCACCGCCATCGCGATCATCCGCTGGCACGTTCTGATCCGCGCCCAGGGAATTCCCATCCCCCTGCTACGAACCATCCAGTCGGCGTTCGTGGGCCTCTTTTTCAACGTGTTTCTACCCGGCTCACTCAGTGGCGACCTGATCAAGGGCTACTACGTCGTGCGGTCCGTCCCCGGCCATACCGCCACAGCCGTGAGCTCAATCTTGTTCGACCGAGTGGTAGGGCTGTCGGGACTGATCACGCTCTCAGCGATTGCCTTGCTAGTGGGGAGCGGCGGAACGTGGTCGGGCACGCTCGGTGCGCCGATCGTGCTCGCGGTGATCGGAGTCACCAGTGGGGTCGTGGTGTTCTACGCAGCGCTGCTTGGGTTGAGCGAGGAGCGCGATCCAATTTTTCGCATATTGCGGCATCTGGCGACGCGCTTCGCATTCCTGCGTGGCGTGCTGAAGGTATATGAAGGCGTGCGGGTCTATCACGACAAACGCGGAGTGACCCTTGCATGTATCGGAGCGTCAATCATAGCCCATGGGTTTCTGGTCGTGGCGTGGATCTGTTTCGTAAACGCCATGGAGATCGATGGAATTCCGATCGGAGCCATGTTCGTGGTCGTTCCAATCGGGATGTTGGTATCGTCGATCCCGCTTGGCCCCGCTGGAATCGGTACGGGCCATGCGGCGTTTCTCGCGATCTTCGCGTTGTTGGGGTCCAATCGAGGAGCCGATCTATTCAATCTCGTGTTGGCGTTTCAGTTCATTCAGGCTGCACTAGGAGGCATGGTGTATTTGACAGTTCGGGCGGAGGCGGTGGAGGTGGAGGTGGAGCACGGGTGAATGCGGGTGTCGTGGGGCTTCCCTTTTCCGGACTTGGTTGCCCGTTGGGCGGTTAGGGAAAAGGGCCGGTTTGGTAGTGCGGACGGGGTGGGCGTCGGCGAAAGGGCTGGGTGGGGGAGAGTTTTTAGCCAGGTATTGCGGAGAGGTTGATTAGGCCGCGTCTGCGCCAGCCTTTGCTGAGGAGCCAGCTTGCTGCTTTGGCAACTCCTATTTCTTCATCGGTGGATGCCTTCACGCGCAAGCTCTCTGAACTTGCGCGCCATCCGTCGAACTGGCTGCCCGAGGATGCTTCATCGATCTTCACCGGCGGCGCATGCCCGTTCCGCTGTTTGAAGTGCTTTCGAATGTTGAGAAGTACATAACGAAGCGCGTTGCGCACCTGTTGGGGCGACGTGAGAAGCTGAACGTGATACCGGCCTGCAATCACCTTCCCGGTGCGCTTAAAGACACGATTCACCGCCAATGCAAAACGAGCAGCAATCGACTTCATGCCCCGGGAGAGGGCATCTTGAGAATCGGCCTCGACGATCATGTGAAGATGGTTGTGCTGGATGGAATACACAATCAGCCGAAAATCGCCGCGCTCACACCCCTGGGCGAAGGTCTTGCGCACTTCCATTACGAGTGATCGTTGCCGAAGATTCGAGAGTCCCTTTACTACGCGCAACGTCACATGAGCGGGAGTGAGTTCATTGAAATCAGATCGTTGTCGATGAGGCACCTGGCCCCGCCCAACCCGCTTGGCCCCAGCCCCTTTGCGCGGCCCGCCATGTCCAGAGGTC
>JADFNE010000105.1 GCA_022563535.1 Myxococcales bacterium | reverse complement strand
GCCCGAAGCTCCCCGGCCTCGGCGGCTGCAGCAGTGGCAGAGGCCATACACCGCAGCGGTTCAATTCCGCTACACGCACAACTGCCACAGAACCGACTGCTTGCACGCACAACCTCCGCGGAAAGTAGGTTGTGCGTGTTGTGCGTGTTGTGCGCCTATAGCTGTTTTGAAAACCACTTCTCTCCCTAACTCAACACAGGGCACCTACACGGGAATATCACCAACCGCTGTAGTTTTTTCTTCTACTCCTGCACGCAATACACGCACAACACGCCCAACCTCTAAAAAGTGGTCGCTTTGCCGGTGAAAATTCAGGCTGCCTGGCTGCTCAGGCTGAGCGCCTCCGGGTTCACCTGGTACTGAGGTGAGCGGCGGCGGCCACCGGATCTGCCGCTGTCCGGCTCTGGCAGTTGCCGCAGAAAACCGCGCTCCACCAGCCCTGCTAATCCCTGATTTGTTGGAGCCATTTTCTCGTTCCTGCCCCGAGATTTGTCGAAAGCATCTCGCGCCGAGAACTCGGCCAGCGGAATCGCGCGGCTGGTTACCCAGTGCCAGACTCGCTCGGCCTCCGGGTCGTTTTCCCAGGCCACACCCAGTGCCACCCGGGCGTGTTCAAGCGCCCAGCGGCCGATCTCAATTGCCCGGGCAACGGTTTCCTCAGAGATGTTGCTGTTCTCTGGCCGCTGCAATTCATTGGCTGCTACTGCGCAGTGCAGGGTGCCAGCCACGCGCACGATGAGCCCTGCGAGTTTGCCGGCCCAGTCTGATATGGACGCTAGTTCGCCGCGCTCGCCGAGTTTTGGTTCAAGCTCGGCCTCGAAATCTCGCAGGAGATTGTCCGCCTCGTCGGTGAACTCGATTGCGACTCGATCCCCGTGTGCGTCCAGCAGCCAGGCAATCATCTTGGCATACCGCTGCTCAACATCCCTCGGCACCGGGGCTGCTGCGATTTTGCGTCTGCCGAGGGTTGACTCAGGAACGGCAAAGAGAAGCCGTGCCACCATGCCACGCTCCCGCAGCTCGGTATCGAGTCGGATGGATTGAACGACTGAGGTTTGAACAGCGAGCACAAGCGTCAAAGCCGGGTGCTCGAGGTCGATTGTGGCACTGTTCTTCCGGTTGACTCTGTGGTGATCGCCAGAGTGAAACTTCAGGTAGGCGTCCTGATTCACGGCACCGTTGGCGCTGTACCGCCGCATGAGTGCGAAGAATTCATCTCCCTCGCCTGATATGCAGGCCAGCCGTTCGCCGTTCTGCTCCATCAGTGCCGCTGCTGATTCCGGCGTCATGTCTGCCGTGAACAGCGTTAGTCGCCCGGTTGCCGCCCGCCTGGCCTCGCTGAGTGCTTCACGGGCGACGGTTGCCTTGGCGAAGGCTTCGGCTTCAGCGTCCTCGCCTGCTTCAGCGTGGAATTTTTCTGCCTTGGCAAGCCGCCGCTCCATGAGTCGAACTAGTTGCTCGCCTGCTTCGCGTTCGTCGCGGTGCTCATCATTGTATTTGCGCTCGTGTTCAGTGAATGGCGCAGCGAGTGCTCTGAGCGTGCCGCTTTTGCGTGTGGCCGGCGGCAGTGCGCCTATCACAAACATGTTCAACGGCTCATCCCAGCCGATTCTGGGTGACGCTTCGAATTTGCGCGCCACACAGGCCGCCACCGTGCCGAGCATCCATGGCGCCACTACCGCTGCCGGGATCTGTTGCGCTTCGGCCAGGTGCTCAACCATCTCGCGCAGGTTGTCTGGCAATGTATAGGTCGGGAAATCTGGCCCGTAGCGAAGCGTGAAAGGCTGAAGCGGTGCAAACAACTCTTCGTCGTGCTCGGCCTGAGTTGCGGCCGGCTCCTCGGGTTGAATGCGGCTGAATGCCGTTTCGAGTGAATGCCCGTGCGTGACGAGTGAATCGTGCGCGTCCTTCCCTTCAACCGCCTCGAGGAGCTCGACTTGCGGAACGATGAGCTGCAGTGCGTCAACCCATGCTTGGGCGTGCCTGCGGCCTACTTCATCCCGATCAGCGATAACCCGGATGAGTTCGGCACCCTCGAAGTACTCGGCGTATTGCTTCACGTCCTTTCCGGCGCCCATCGGATTGCACGTTGCCACACCACGGGCGGCCTCGACGGCTTCAACGTCTTTTTCGCCTTCAACGATGTGGATGCTGTCTCCGGCGTAGATTGCATCGAGAAGCTCAGGCAAGTGATACGGAATCATCTTGACGCCGGACATATCGAACACCCAGCCGCCGCGCTGTGGGCTGGCCTGAAGGAATTTCTTGCCGCCGCCTTTCTGTATCCGCAGGACGACGTATCGCGTGACGCGTTCCTCGTCGACGGTTTCCTCGTAGGCGTGCGTGCTGACGAGGTTCCGTCCGAAGCTTTGCTCGAGTTCGGCTAGCGATGCATAGACTCGCTTCGGTTTGGCACTTGGCTTGCTGCTCGGCCGTACAGGCTGCTGCACTGCCTTGCCATGCGTGAAGCCGCAGCGGCACTCGCCACAGGAACGGTGGGCAAAGGTTTCGCCGCTCTTGTGCCGGCTGAGGCTGCCTGCGAATTCTTCTCGCGTGCAGTGGATGTAGTCGCCATCGGTTGAGCGGAAGCCATGACAGCGCTGTCCCTTGCCGCGTGGCTGATTCTGTGAGCCGCTGCAAACTGGGCAAGGACTGCTCTGGGTCCAGCGTTCGACACTACCGGCTGCTGCTACACTCATGACGCACCACCAGTCGAGTCCTGGCTGTCGCGGTCCACAGTGACGGAATACATCCGGTAGCTGCCGTTGGCACCAGTCCTGTCCTCACTTCGCTGGATCAGCAGCAACTCACCTGGCTGTGGATCGGCCTTGTCGAACTCATCTCGCAGCACGGCATAGAACAGCCAGACGGCCAGCCGCTGCCCGTCCTCAGTTTCAATGACTGCTATCTGGTAGGTTTCGTCCCGGCTGGTTTTGCCGCTGCTCCATTCAATGAATGTGCCGAGCAGCTCCTGTCCTGGGTTGGGCCGCCATGATGTTGATGTGTCTTTTCTGGCTGCAGCTCGTCGATGCAATCGCTGGCTGGCGTTTTTGTCAGCATTGCTGCCCGTAATCTGGTACGCTTCTGTTGTAGACATTTATTAGCTCCATGAGACGCCCAGCCTGTAGCCGGCTTGGGCGTTTCGCTTTGCAGGCCTGCTTCATGCAACTCTGCTGCTCTTGCTGTTGGGGATGCGTGACGCAGCTGTGGCCTTGGAGGTCGCAACTTTCTGGCGACTTCCTGCAACAGCGTCGGGGCTGTGGGTGGACGTTCGGGTGTGATTTGCGGCGGTGGGGCCGGTGACGGATGGCCTGCCTTCTACTATTCAGTGCGGATTTCAGAGGCCGTTTTTGGCAGCCCTGAAAATCAGTAGAACGGCGGTCTAGCAGCAGCGTAGCAGCAGGATTTGGCCGGCAACTATGGTATCTAAGTAGCTGATTGTATAGGGAGTATAGTGGATCCCCGGGGAGGATTTGAACCTCCATTGACGGATTCAGAGTCCGCTGTCCTGCCGTTAGACGACCGGGGATCAGTGATTTTTAGGCACCGGAACGTATCCGAAGGCTTGGGGTTTCTCAACGGTCAGCTGCTGCTTTGCTCTGCCGCCGCTGCGCGCTCGCGCATCAAGGCGATCGCGTCGGCGAGACGGGGCATGCAGCGGCGCCGGCCGATCGCGACCATGGTTTCGTAGATCCCGGGTGAGATGGGTCCGCCCGTAACCGCCACCCGAACCGGCTGGGCAATTTTCCCGAGTTTGGCGTTGTCGTGGTGCGCCGACACGGCCTCGAAGACGGATTCGAGCTGGGCCTCGTTCCACTCTTCGACATCCAGTTTTTCGAGCGCGAGATGCAGTGATTCGACGAGTGGAAGTGCCGAGGGCTTGAGATGCTTCTTTACGGCCTTGGCGGAGGCCTCTCCCCGCAAGTCGATCGGATCGCGCAACAGGATCGACGCCAGTTCCGCCATTTCGTCGAGGGTCTTGGCTCTGTCGCGCATCAGCTCGATCACCTTGATCAGCCGTTCGTCGTGTTCGGGAACGAAACCGAGATGTCGTTCGAAGTGAATTTCGAGGGCCGGAATGAGCGTGTCGACATCGGCAATTTTGATGTGTTGTTGATTGACCCAGAGGAGTTTGTCGGGATCCGCCTGGCCGCTCGCGCGTCCGACGCCGTCGAGATCGAATTGCTCGACAATTTCTTTGCGGCTGAAGATTTCCTGGTCACCGTGGGACCAGCCCAGGCGGATCAGCCAATTGCGCAGACCGTCGGGCAGGTAACCACGATCGCGAAACTCCTCGATCGAAACCGGATCGCGCCGCTTGGAGAGCTTCTTGCCCGAAGGACCCACAATCAGCGGCACGTGGGCGAACTCCGGAGGATCGACGCCGAGTGCGCGGTAGATCGCGATCTGAAAGGGTGTGTTGGGATGATGGTCCGCGCCGCGGATCACATGACTGATCTTCATGTCAATGTCGTCGACGACGACCGCGAGGTGATACAGCACACCGCCGTCGCTGCGACGAATGATCTTGTCGCCGACTTCACTCGCATCCTGTCCACTGGCGCCGAAGACGAGATCCTTCCAGCCGAGCAAGCCGCTGGCCGGCAAGCGCAGGCGCACCGTATGTTCGCCACAGTCGGGTCCGTGCTGGGCTTCTCGGCAGCGTCCGTCGTAGGTCCACTTGCCCCCGGCGTCCAGGGTTGCCTGTTTGCGGGTCTCGAGGTCGTCCTTGCTGCAGACACAGCGGTAGGCCTCGCCCCGGGCGAGCAGGTCTTCGATCACTTCTGCGTGTCGCCCGGCGCGTTCACTCTGGCGAAACGGGCCTTCGTCCCAATCGAGACCGAGCCAATTCAGGCCGTCGATTACGGCGGCCTCGGATTCGGCCGTCGAGCGTTCTCGGTCGGTGTCCTCGATGCGCAGCACGAAGACGCCACCGTGGTGGCGTGCGTAGGCCCAGTTGAAAAGCGCGGTTCGGGCGCTTCCAAGATGCAGGAACCCCGTGGGGCTGGGGGCGAAGCGCGTCCGTAGATTCGACATGGCGGCGGATCATAACGCAGCGTTGAGAGTCTGCGGTCGGTTTGAAGCGAGGCAAAAATTGGCTGAAGCCCTTCGTTTTTGCTAATTGGTTGCCGAAATCTGGCCCCCCAAATCGGGCCAATTCTTCGATTTGATTCCGTTTTCTCGAATCCCCTGGATGTCCCCAACCGCGAGTATCGACCGTGAAGATCATCGTCGAGCGTCTGACGCAAAGCCCCGTGGCGGAAGTATTTGAGGCCTCAGCCAGCTGGTGGCGCGAGAGGATCTCCGCCGCCCGGGATCTGGATTGCGAGATTCTGGCTCCGTTTCAGTTCTCGCTGCGCAGCTACCTGATCGGGTCGGATGTGATATTCGAGGGCGAGTGCAGCGGGGTAATCGGGGTGCAATGCGGACGCTGTCTGGCGCGCTATCGTCACGCGCTTCGCGATTCTTTCCGGCTGGTTGCGGAAGAGGCCAGGGGCAGGGTTCCGCCGGATTCCGAGGGTTGCGAAAGTCTCGCTCGCAACGGCCTCTACCTGAGCGATGAGCTCGAAAGTGCCTGGTTCAAGGGCGCTGTGATCGAATTGGATGGATTTTTCACAGAGGTGATTGCGGAAATGCTTCCACTTCACCCTGTGTGCCGAGAGGACTGCAAGGGTTTGTGTCCAGTCTGCGGGGTTTCGCAGAATGACACGAACTGCGGGTGCGATGTCGCAGGACTCACACCCAAGAAAGAATCTCCCTTTGCAGTGCTCGCACAGCTGCGCCATCAGGGCGCAGGAGGACAATAGAAAATGGCAGTACCCAAGCAAAAAACGTCCAAGGCCAAACGCGACAAGCGCAGAAGCCACGACGCGTTGACAACCGGAAGCCGCAGCACGTGTCCCGATTGTGGTGCGACGAGACAGCCCCATCGCGTGTGCCCCAACTGCGGCAAGTACCGCGGGCGCACGGTCATCGAGACCGAAGCGGAATAGTCTTCGGTGCTGGCGCTGCTCTTTCCCGGTCAGGGATCGCAATTCGTAGGGATGGGGCGCGACGCCTTTGAAGCGTCGGCCGCCGCTCGCGCCACCTTCGAGGCGGCAGATGACGCCCTGGGCTTCTCGATCAGCGGTCTGTGCTTCGACGGTCCCGAAGATCAGTTGCAGTTGACGGAGAATCAACAGCCGGCCATTTTGACGACCAGCATTGCGCTGCTCCGGGCGCTCGAAGAGCAGGTCGAACCGGGCGCCGCATATCTCGCCGGACATAGTCTCGGCGAATACTCGGCGCTCGTCGCAGCGCAGGCTCTTTCATTCGAAGCGGCGGTGCGACTCGTTCACGCGCGAGGGCGTTTCATGCAGGAAGCCATGCCCTCAGGTCTCGGAGCCATGGCGGCATTGATCGGCTGCACTCCCGAGATCGCAATGGAAGCATGCAACACAGTCGCACAAGCGACGGGCGACGTGGTCGCTCCGGCCAATTTCAATTCCCCGCAACAGACTGTGATCGCGGGTTTGGCCTCGGCCGTGGCGCAGGCTTGCGAGAAGGCACTCGAGTTGGGTGCCAAGCGCGCCGTGTCGTTGCCGGTTTCTGCTCCGTTCCATTGTTCGCTGATGGAGCCCGCCGCCGAAAAACTCGCCGACGAATTGTCCGCGGTAGACTTTCGCGACGCCGCAATACCGGTCGTCAGCAATGTCGAAGCGGCTCCCAACAGCGACGCCAGAGCGTTGCCCGGGCTACTTCGCGCTCAGGTGACCGCGCCCGTGCGCTTCACAGACATGATTGCCAATTTGACGAGCTTGGGAGTCGATCGGTATCTCGAGGTGGGGCCCGGCCGCGTGCTCGCGGGTCTACTGGCCAGGATTTCTCGGCGCACAAAAAAAGCCAACCTCGGCAGCATTGAAGATCTGTCGGAAGCAGTGGCCTTCGTGGGTAAAACCGGCGCCTAGGCGGCCCGGCGGATTTAAACCGTACTATGCTTGGGGCCGGGCCTTTGTCCGGGGTCTGGGCGCTTAATGGCTGCTTTTGCAGCTCGATCTGGAGGAAACTGAGCATGGGGCTTGAGGACCGGGTGACAGCGCTCATCGTGGAACAACTCGGAATTTCCGTGCAAGAAGCCGTACCCAGTGCGTCCTTTCTCGACGACCTCGGCGCCGACTCCCTCGATATTGTCGAGTTGGTGATGTCTTTGGAAGAAGAGTTCGACGTCGAAATCCCGGACGAAGACGCCGAGAAGATCCAGACGATCGGCGACGCCATCACCTACGTGAAGAAGCGAAGCGTGAAAGAGCAAAGCGAGGCCTGAGTTCCCATGTCCACGGCAAAGACTCCGGCAGAGCGAGTCGTGGTCACGGGCATGGGCTGTCTGACGCCGCTGGGTCTAGACCTGTCCTCCACCTGGGACGCCGCTTGCGCTGGACAAAGCGGCGTGGGACCGATTACTCGCTTCGACGTCACGGACTATCCGGTACAACTGGCCGCCGAACTGCCCAGTGTGCCCGAACCGCCGGGGGTATTGCCAAAAGAGCTGCGACGCATGGATCCGGTGGTGCGGTACGCGCTCGTCGCAGTGGACGAGGCGCTCGCCAATAGCGGGCTCGAGATCAACGACGGCAACCGTACGCGAATTGGTGTCGCGATCGGCTCAGGCATTGGGGGTGTCAAAACCCTGCTCGACAATCACGATGCACTGACCAAGGGAGGGCCGCGACGGGTTTCTCCCTTCACGATCCCCATGTGCATTTCGAACATGCCTGCTGGCAGCGTATCCATCCGGTACGGACTGATGGGGCCCAATCTGTGTCACGTAAGCGCCTGCGCATCGGGAAGTCACGCGATCGGGGAGTCGGCTGCGCTGATCTCTCGAGGTGCCGCCGACGTGATGATTGCGGGGGGGACCGAAGCGCCGATCGTCGGGATCACCGTGAGTGGATTTGCTGCCATGAAAGCGCTGAGTACGCGCAACCTGGAGCCCGAGCGCGCCAGTCGACCGTTCGATTCGGGGCGGGATGGTTTTGTGTTGGGGGAGGGCGCCGGGATCATGGTGCTCGAGAGCCTCGAACACGCTCGGGCCCGGGGTGCGAATATCTGCGCCGAAGTCCTGGGGTACGGAGCCAGCGCGGACGCAGTTCACATGGTCCAACCGCCGAAACAGGGCGATGGTGCCGCGCGCTGCATGGAATTGGCCCTGGCGGACGCCGGAGTTTCCGCCTCAGAAGTCGGTCACGTGAACGCCCATGCGACCAGCACGCCCGCCGGTGATCCGCCCGAAGTCCACGCGTTGCGCCGAGTTTTCGGCAAATGGATCGATCATGTGGCTGTGTCCGCGACGAAGTCGATGACCGGCCATCTGCTGGGGGCAGCGGGTGCCGTGGAGGGGATCTTTACCGTGCGCGCGCTCCAGACCGGGATCCTTCCGCCGACGATCAACCTGGTCGACCCGGATCCCGAGTGTGCCCTCGACCATGTCAGCGAAAAGGCGCGCGCCTTACAGGTCGAAGTTGCGCTTTCGAACTCGTTCGGATTCGGCGGGACCAACGCCACCCTGGTATTCGGTATCGTTCGCGATTGATCCCCGGGTGCCCCAGGCAGGCGCCATTTGGATCGCTATGTTGTAACGTGCCGCGTCCGCGTCCCTGTCGCGCTGCAGTTTCGATGCCTATCCCGACGAGAAGTTCCGAAGGTAAGGCGCAACAACCGGCGCAACGACCGGCGTAGCAACCGACGCAATGGAAACAGAGGAACATCATGGCAGAACCGATTCGGACCGATGCATCGCGAACTCCCCACATCGATGTGGTGGATGCAGAAATTTCAAAGCTGATTCGGCACGAGAGCCGTCGTCAAGCGCTCTCGATCGAGTTGATCGCGTCGGAGAATTTCGTCTCCGAGGCCGTGCTCGAAGCCATGGGAACCGCGCTGACCAACAAATACGCGGAGGGTTATCCGGGCCGGCGTTACTACGGGGGCTGTGAATTCGTCGACGAGGTCGAGACCCTCGCGATCGATCGCGCAAAGCTTTTGTTCGGCGCCGACCATGCAAACGTCCAACCCCATTCGGGTTCTGGCGCAAATGCAGCGGTCTACCAGGCTGCGCTCAAGCTCGGCGATACGATTCTGGCGATGAACCTCGACCATGGTGGACACCTCACCCATGGCAGCCCGGTCAACTTTTCCGGCAAGCAATATAATATTGTTCCCTACGGCGTGCGTCGGGAAGACGAGTGCATCGACTACGACGAACTGCGCAAGCTGGCCCTCGAACATCGACCCAAAATGATCCAGTGCGGGGCAACGGCCTACTCTCGCACGATCGATTTTGCTGCCTTCCGGAACATTGCCGACGAGGTTGGGGCCGTGCTCTTTGCCGACATCGCCC
>JADFNE010000104.1 GCA_022563535.1 Myxococcales bacterium | reverse complement strand
TCACTCCCACGAGGCCAAGGGTGTGGGTGTCGATGTGATTTGTTGGAGTGATCACGATTAGCGTATCGCATCATATCGTCACGCCTCGCCTTTCTCCGTTGAGAGTCAGGAGGGGCCCCTTGATTCAGGTGACACCTTTAAAGCCCATACGCTCGCGTTTGCCGCGACCCGTGGCCGCGGACTACGCAACCTCGCCTCGGACATTACTTTGGTGCTGGCAATTTTTTCGGAATCCGCTGGAAAGAACGCGCGGGGAATTGTGCAAATCGTCCACCACGTTCCTCTCGCCTACATCCCCAATAGCTGGAACCGCTATGAGCTGAATGTGACGCGAGACGCTGTGCGGGGTTTTCCCGAGCACCGCGGCGAAGACAACAGCATGCGGCAGGTATCAATTGGCGTTGAGTCGCGAAGGCGAAAGCACGCCCGCGTGCTCTTCGATGATTTCCGGATCGAACAATCGCTTGCGGGTGCGCGTGCCTTTGAGGCGAACGGGCGCTTGATCGATGAAGTCGCTCAAGCTTACCCGGAGATCGTTCAACTCCAGGGCTTGGAAGTCTCGTATTTTGGGCCTCACATCAATATTTTCTCGCAGACGACAGAGATACCAGATTACGATCGTCTGATGACCGAGAGTGGCATTTCACTCGAAGGCATTAGCGATGCGGACAGCAAGCGGATTGGGCATGCGGTAACAGCCCAGGTGATTGATGCAGTGCATCGTTCGGGTGGGTTGGTGTCGGTAAATCATCGCTTGGGAAGCGAGCCCGGCCGTGTGGACTTCTTCGAAATGACAGGAAGCTGGTCTTTTGAGGACGGCGTGTTGACCTTGGACGACTTGAAGGGCAATGGGTGGCTCGAGATAGAAACGATCGCCGAGTAGCGTGTCTGGTCAACATCACCCTATGATGCGGTGATGGGTCGGCTACGCCTTTACGCACTATTAGCGATGCTCACCGCCACAGGCGCGGCGGCGCTGATCTACCAACTGGTGTGGGCACGGCGCATGACGTTGGTTGTCGGAGCAACCAGTCGCGCGGCGGCCCTCGTGTTCGCGACGTTCATGCTCGGCACCGCGATCGGCGCCGCGCTGCTCAGCAGATACGGCGATCGCGTCGAGAGACCACTGCGGTTGTTTGGTTGGCTCGAGCTGGGCATCGCCATTACCGGCGTCACCGTCACATGGGCGAGCGAACATCTCGGTTTGCTGCACGGCTATCTCCCCTACGCGATGGTTTTTCTGCTGTCCATGTTGCTGCTGCTGATTCCAACGACTTTGATGGGCGCCACGCTTCCGGTAATGCTGGCATACATCGACCGCACGGTCGGACGCGGCGAAAAGACGCGCCGGGTGGTGGGTTACATCTACTCCGGCAATACCTTCGGTGCTCTGCTCGGCGCGTTGCTCGCGGGTTTCTTTTTGATCGAGCATTTCGGTCTGCGCGGATCGGCACTGGTGGCGGCGGGGCTCGAAGTCACCGTCTGGGCCATCACCATGCTCAATCGCGATCGGCCCGCGGCCCTCGAGCGGGAGCAACTTCCGTGGCCACGCGGGCCGGCTGCTCTCGCCGTCGCGGTTTCTGGTTTCACAGTACTCGCCTACGAAGTGCTCTTCATGCGTATGCTGCTCCAGGGATTCCTGGGTACCGCCTACGCACTGACGATCATCCTTGGAGGTTTCCTCGCTGGCCTTGCACTCGGTGCAGCCATCGCCCCCGTTTCCAAGCCGGGAGACTCCAGGTCCATCGGGCTGGTGTTGGTCGCCGGAGGCGTGCTGGCCCTCGCATTCGGCCCGATCGTGACGACAACCCCCGCTCTGATCGAATACCTGAGAGGCGGCGATCTCTCTTTCAGTTACCGGTTGTTTATGTACGGCGGAATCTCGGTCGTGCTGGTGGGATTGCCGGCGACTGTATGGGGCATGACCTTTCCCATGGCTGCCAGTCAAATCGTGCGCTCAGGCAACGCGGCCAGCACACTCGGTGCGGCATTTTTCATCAACACACTCGCGGCGGTGTTCGGCTCGTTGCTGACTGGATTGGTGTTGTTGCCAGCGCTTGGAACGCGCGGCGCGCTGATCGCTGTCGCAGCGATTCAATTGATCGCCGGCGTTGGCCTGATCGCGCTGGAAAAAAACATTCGACTCACCGCCGTCACGTTCATCATGGCGCTGACCGCCATCTTCGCAGCGTGGCCCGACCAAACGCTGGAACTCGGCAAGGCAGTACCGGTTCCTCCTCACGTGGTGGGTCATGAACTGGAACACACGGTACGCTGTTTCCGAGACGGCGAAACGTCGACGACCACCGTACTGGACCACAAGCCGTCCGGGCGCATCTCGCTAATTCTGGATGGCTTCGGCACAGCCGCCACGGGCTCGGGCACCGACTACATGCCAATGATGGGCCATCTGCCGCTATTGGCCCATCCCGAGCCCCGCAATGCGCTGGTGATCTGCTTCGGTACCGGCGCCACCGTACGCGCCGTGGCCAGCTGGCAGATCGACTATCGAGCCGTCGAGATCAACGAGGATGTCATCGCCTGTTCAGAGCACTTCACCCCAGAGAATCTCGCCGTCGTGGCACATGTAACGATCGCCGATGGCCGCGCCTTCCTGCAGCGCACAGAAGAGCGCTTTGACGTGATCACGCTCGAGCCCATGCCGCCATACTTCGCGGGTGCCGTCAACCTTTATAGCGCTGAGTATTATCAGCTGGCCAAACGACGCATGAGTGTCGATGGCGTCGTTGCCCAGTGGCTGCCGCTACACCTCGTAACGAGCGAGGACGCCCGGCAGATCATGGCGACCATTCAATCGGTATTCCCTTACACGTATCTATTCATCATGCCGGGCGACGGAACGGGTATCGCCTTGGGGAGCGGGGTCCCGATCGACTTGCGCGCGATGGCATCCCGCTCGGCGACGGCCCCCGCAGCTTTCCAAGAACTTGACGTGTCACCAAAATCGCTGCGCAGCGCCATAGTTTTGGGTCCCGCAGGTGTGCGCCGCTACACCGCCGGCGCACCTTTGATCACCGATGATCGGCCTCGCCTCGAATACTCGGGCGTGGATCACGTGCTTGGCCACTTTAAAAGCGGCCTCGCACTTCAGCGGCACAATCTCCAACAAATTCGCGAACGGAGCAGAAAAAACAATCAGCATTTGCAAATCCGCCAATAAGTAATGAAATGTCAAATCGCTCGAATGTCGGGATTCTTGAATTCAAAATTCATGCCCTGGTGGAATTCAGCGTTGAGCCCCAGGCTCCGCCCACTGCCCGCCCGTCCTCAAGTCGCCGTCTGGAAAATCCGATTGCTCAACTTGGTTCGTTTGAATTTCGGACAGTGCACAGGGCAGTAATATCGTGGCGGAGCGCTCGTGGAATTTATTACCTACATCGGAGAGGGTATCGCGGGGCTCGTGTTCCTCGTGGTCGGCCTCCGGCTGTATTCACTCAGCTTGCGAAGTGATGAGATCTCGGACCGCCTGCTGAGCACGAGCTTCCTGCTCTGGACACTCGGCTACGCCGCTTACGACATTCCGTATCTGCTTTTCTATCGCGACGCAGCAGAGTTTCCGGCCCTGTTCGCGTTCAGCTCGCTGTTTGCGTTCTATCTTGGCAGCGCCGCCTTGACGCTCTTCAACCGCACCGTGTTTCGCAGCCAGGAGCGCTGGGCGCTGTGGTTGGTCTCCATCACATTCGGCTGCCTGATCCTCGGTGTGACGGGGTCCATCTGGGTGGGCGACTGGGCCGGCGAATCTCCGCTCACCAATCCCTGGTGGTGGGTAACACGGGTCGGAAGTGCAATCCCGCTCTGCTGGATGGGCGTCGAGGGGCTGACTCAGTACGTCAAAGCGCGCAAGCGCCTACGCGTGGGTCTGTGCGAACCACTCGTCTGCAATCGCTATCTGCTCTGGGGATTGGCGGGCTCGTTCTGGTTGCTCCTGGAACTCATCGATATCGTTGACTACGTCGCACTCGAAAGCACCGGGCAGCCGTCCGCCACCATCAACGTGCTCCTCGGCTGGTACGAATTCATTCCCGGCGTGCTGGTCGGGCTCGTCTTCTTTCCGCCCGCAATCTACCGGAGCTGGATCGAAGGCGACACGCGCGAAGAACTGGTTCCGGAGTAAATTCGGCACTCTCCGTCAGCCGTCGAAGTTCCCATACTGCTTCCTCCTCAGGGTTCGAAACTGCCCCTTCCGGCCCGGCTTTCGCTGCCAATTGGATTTCGAGTAGACTCTGCTCATCCTACCGATGCCGTCGCCCGGCCAGAACCCGACGCGCGACTGAATGCTTGCGGGGTTCGAGGAAGTCACCATGAGTGCGTCGTCTGAAACCTATCCGAGTGTGTGTCCGCTCGACTGCGGTGACACGTGTAGTTTGACTGTGGAGGTCGAAGACGGAGCGATCTCGCGAGTTCGCGGAAGTTCGGTGAATCCGCTGACGGCCGGCAAGATCTGCATGAAGGTGGCCACTGGCTTTCCGGAACTCGTGCATGGCAAGAAAAGGCTGACCACGCCGATGCGACGCGTCGGCGCAAAGGGAAGCGCCGCGTTCGAAGCCATCAGCTGGGATGAAGCCCTCGATTCGATCCACGATCGATATAGCCAGATCATCTCCGAGTCGGGGGCCGAGGCGATCATTCCACTGACCTATGGCGGGCCGATGGGACTGATCTGTGGCGGCTCGATGTCCAAGCGGTTCTTTCACCGACTCGGCGCATCGCTGCTCAAGAGCACCCCCTTGTGCGCGGGCGCGTCTTCCGAAGCCTACGAAAGCATTTTCGGAGACACGCCTGGAATCACTTACGATGAGATGGTCGAATCCAAGCTCATTGTCATCTGGGGCAACAATATCACCGTTGCCAATCTCCATCTGACCCGGACCCTCCGACAGGCACGAAGCCTGGGCGCAAAGCTCGTTGTCATAGACCCAAAACGAACTCGCATCGCGGAAGAAGCCGACTTGCACCTGGCATTGCTGCCGGGCACCGACGTAATACTCGGCTACGCGATCGCCGCAGAACTGGAACGCCAGTCCGCCCTTGACCGCGACTTCATCGCTGCCAACGTAAAAGGTGCCGACGCCTATTTGGCTCGGGCGCGAGAGTTTTCACTTTCGCACGCCGCAGAACAATGCGGCCTCGCGATCGAAGAGCTGGAAATCTTCGCAGCATTCTGGCGAGACCTGAAACCGGCATGCACGATCGTCGGCGTCGCTCCCGAGCGAAACCGCAACGGAGGCGGCGGACTTCGCGCCGCCTATGCGCTGCCAGTCCTGACCGGAAACTTCGGCGTCGAAGGCGCCGGCGTCTGCAACGTCTCCGCGTATTTTCCTGTGAACCACGACGCGCTGGAGCGGCCGGATTTCGCTCCGGAAGGGATACGCGAGCTGAGCATCCTGAGCTTGACCGACCACATTCTCGATCCCTCCTTCGCGCCACCGATCCGGAGTGTATTCATCTACGACCACAACCCGGTCGCGGTGCATCCAAGGCAAAACAAAATGCGCGAGGCGCTGTCACAGGAAGATCTCTTTGTCGTCGGATGCGATATCTCGATGACCGACAGCATGGCCTACGCGGACATCATCTTGCCGGCATGCACACACTTTGAATATGACGACATCTTCATCTCGTATGGCCACCAATACCTGCAGCGAGCGGAACCGGTCATCGCTCCGGTGGGCGACTCGCTACCCAATACCGAAATCTTCCGCCGGCTGGCCCAGCGTTTCGGTTTCGACGACCCGGCTTTCTTGCAGAGCGACCACGAGCTGATCGATCTGGCCATCGATCGCACGGACCCCCGCATGGGCGGCCGAGGCGGGATGGACATCGGGACCGACGAAGTCATCAACCTCGCAGTTCCCGGCACGCCTTCTGTGCTGCGCGGAATCGACCCCGACACACCGAGCGGCAAGGCCGAACTCTACTCCGAAGAACTCGAAGAACGTCTCGCCGAAGGCCTGCCCTCGTTTCGGCCTCTCGCCCGCACCGGCGCATTCATCCTGGTGAGCCCGAGTTCAGATCGAAGAACCAACTCGACCTTCGGCGGTGTTACGGCACTCGCAAAATCCGCCGAAGTCGAAATGAATCCGGCGGATGCGCAGTCGCTGGCGTTCACCGACGGGCAACGGGTCCAGCTCTTCAATGTACAGGGCAAAGTCATCTTGAAATTGAAGATCAGCAAAGCGATTCGCACCGGCACGCTCTACGTGCAGAAGGGAGCCTGGCTCGAGACGAGCGAGACCGGCATGACGATCAACGCCCTGGTACCGGGACATACCGCCGACCTCGGCGCCGGCGCTTGTTACAACGACACCCAGGTCGACATCGCTTCAGCTTGACCCCCTCCAAATCAATTTCGTAGTTGACATTTTTCTCCCCAAAGGGAAGAATGGCTTCGGAAGTTCCTTTCTTTTCAGGACGACGTGCTCGGCGGCTGTAGTGCCCTTATTGCATCGGATTTCGTCGCAAATGAATGTCAGTCGAACCAGTAGAAACAGCCAGGTGTGTCACCGGATCACGTTCGTATGCCTTCTATTATTCAGCATCCTTTCGTCGAGCAGCCAGTCGCTTGCCGGCAACAGGATGTACGACGCTTCGTGGATTGCGGAGTCGTTTGGCAACGACAATGTAAACATCGGGACTGGTGACTCGCGATACTTCGAGGTTTACGCAGTTCCGTGGGGCAATCAGGGTCACTCTCAGAACCCGCTCTGCGACTTCTCATCGACACCGGTCACGACGGCCGGAGTCGGTACGGAGTGGCATCCCCGCGGTCCCGGCTGTCGGCCGCTCACGGCTGGTGAAATGCCTCGCCCCGCGAAGTATGGAACGCTCACACCCCTCGGCGGTTCATGCCCAGGCGCACCGGCCTTAGTGTGTTCCAAAGCACCCCCGCTCTATCGGAATCCTCTGTTCTTCACCGCGGGTGGCGTGGCACGCCACACCTGGATCCAGGGTTCCACCACAGTCGGTGGCTTCCCGGCAACCATGTACCTGGGCCCGGGCGACCCCAACCGCGGGAAGGGTATGAAGGGTGCCCCAGTCGAGGGCGGCGGAACTGCGACGACAACTTCGGCCCCGGCCATCCCCGGCAAGTTCGCCTTCAACTTCCCAGCAGCCAACCCGGCGCCGGCAACGGACGGCTTTCGTCGGACAACGATCGGTTCGTTCCCAAGCGTTTTTCCGTACCTCTACAGTTACACGTACGCCAACCTGCGGAACGACGCGGGTAGCTTTGGAGCCGGTCAGGGCTTCTTCTCTACGGGGGCTGCGACCATTGGCGGAGTGGACCGAACCATGGCGACGTTCACGCTAAAGGTGGGCGGAGGCCCTGTCCAAACGGTCACAGTAACGAGAGAGGAGCGAACTCGTTCGGCGGTGTCATGAAGCTCCTGGGAAGCTACAGCACGAAGGTTTGCTACTTCTACCAGGGCGGCTGCGGGCTCGGCTACGGTACGTGGTTGTACGAGTTCATCGGAGCGGCGGGTTACAAGAATGTTGCGGATGGGAGCCATCCTAACGCCAGCTCGGTCGTAACGCAGGAGTTCACCACGACCAAGTTGTTATTGTACGGCCATACGATGCGCTATGAGTCCTCGCATGTCGCCATCGCGCAGCGCTGGCCGTGGACAACCGGAACCGTGACGGTCAAAGCCACCGGCCGCGGGCCGCACGATACCTTCGCACGCCGCGTGGGCTTCGATAACCGCACCACGATGGGCGTCGGGACGGTCCAGCTCGTGAGCCCGGTCATTACGCAGTGGCTCGGAGTTACCCCCGCCGCAATGTATGAGACCGGCGGTGTCGCAGTCATGCAGATCCGGTTCATTCCGGAACCCGGAGTGGCCGCGAGCCTGATCTGCGGCATGACACTCCTGATGGTGCTCAAGCGGTATCGCGCCTGAGCTCGATCGCGAGCAGGCGCCCGCCCCGGCCAGCCCGAATCAAGCCCGAAGACAGGGATGGCTTCAGTCCACCAGGACGCTCGATGTCGGCGTAGAGAAGGTCGTCGAAAAGGTCGCCGCGAGGCGTTGGCTCTCTGCGGCTTCGTCGCCTCGTCCCTGTGCGGCGAGTACATCGCTGAGCTGCAGATGGCCCGGCGGCCAGTTTGGGGAGCGTCGGATCGTTTCACGGGCCCAGGCTTCGGCCGTCTCGAGTGCCCGGATCCGAAGGTGTGCGACGGACGCCTGATGGGCCGGCAGTCCGTAGCTTTCGTGATGGTTTGCGAACAGGGCACTGGCGCGCGCCGCTTCGAGGGGGCGTCCGAGGCGTATCCAGCAGACGTCGAGATTGGTGCCGGCCTCGAAGACCTCGTCTACGGCCTGCTCGTAGAAGCCGATGGCGGTCTCACAGTCGTCGAGGTGATACTGATGGAAGTGGCCGATGTTGAAAGCCGCCATTCGATTGGCAGGGTTGCGGGCGAGCGACGCTCGATAGAGAGAACCGTTGTCGAGCCACTCGGCGGAACGGACGGCGGTGAAGGGCGCGTAGAGTACGGGCAGAGCGAGCAGCGCGATGGGCAGGGCCGCGAATTGGGGCCGCGCGCGTATTCGCATTTGAAGTGCGTCGAACCCGAGTGCCGCAGCAACCGCCGCACACGCAAACAGCGCGTAGTAGTAGCGGTCTCCGACAATTCCGAACTGCAGCGTGGGTAGGATGCTGATCGCGGTAATGGGTAGCGCGACCAGGAGCAGGCCGAGCCAGGGGCGACCGCGTACTCGGGCGAGGGCAAACGCGACCGCGAGAATCGCTGAGACTCCGAGCAGTGGCCAGCCATCGTAGTACTCGAGTACGTCCGGCGAGCGCCAGTCGGCCAGCAACTGAATCCCGCGTGCGGCGAACGCTCCGATTGCGCCAAGCAGATGGACTGGGTCGAATTTGGCGTGGCGGACCTCGATCGGGAGTCCGACCAGCATTCGAACTCCGAGATAGACCCCCGCTCCGACCACTGCCAGCACCAGGCTCCGATCGGGCCGAACCCGGTTGGCCCACAGCCAGATCATCACGCAGAGCGAAACGACGATGTACGAGTCTTTGCAAAAGGGCGCCGCAAAGAAGAGCGCACCGGCGAGCCCCGGACGACTGCGCTTCTGCGCGAGCAGGCCGCCGAGAAGGAACGCGGCGCCGAGCAGATCGCCGCGCGCGCTCACCCAGGCCACCGTCTCCGAGGCGGCGGGCAGCCAAGCGAAGCAGGCTGCCCCGAACCAGGCTGCTCGTCGGTTTGCACCTAGCGCTTGCGCGAGAGACGCCAACAGGCCGGTCACCAACAGGTGTAAGGCTAGATTGATCACGCGCTCGGGCAGAGGGCCGCCCCACAGCGCCTGGCCTGGAACGTAGGTGAGCATGCTGAGGGGCCGGTAGTAGGGAACCGAGGTTGGACTGTCGTAGCCCGACGGTCTCCACATGTCGTTCTTCACCAGGGCGATTGGAACGGTGAT
>JADFNE010000103.1 GCA_022563535.1 Myxococcales bacterium | reverse complement strand
TCTCGCGAATCCAGAGAAATCGCCATCTCGGGCGACTTGCGTGGCAATCCAGTGATACTGCGGTTCGTCCATCGTGATGCCCTGTCGTCGGGCGGCTTCGACTGCGAGTGAGACGGTGAGACCAATTGCGATCGACAGAAGCAGCGCTGCCGCTGTCCACTCGAGCGCACTGGAGTTGCGAAGAGTCTTTAGCACGAGCTATTCGACGTTTCCGAAAACGCAGCTTGCAGCTTCTACCCAGGGGCGTTGTCCCATTGTTTCCTCAATGTTTTGGTGAGCACAAAAACACCACCAACGAATAGAACCAGCCACGGAATGAGCGAGAACAGACCTTCAAGACCCACTACCTGGCCTAGATTGAATTTAGTCAGTTGCCACTGATCAGGTGAAAGATCTTTAAACAGCCGCACCGGCCGGTTGAAATGTGCAAACTTTCCTGAAAGAAACCATTCATAGAGTTTATAGAGGGGTTGTTGGTTGGAGGCTGGGATCATGGTCGTAACCGCAACGATCACCAGCATATTGAGCCCTGAAAGAGCAGCGAAAAAGCAATACAGATGCCGCCACAATCCCTTTAGTTGACCGATGAGTCCGCTGAGGAGGATGCACCAAAACGGCATCGCCACAATGAGATAGCGAGCTCCAGAGGTATTCCCTCCGCGCCATCCGTTAAAAGCTGAAACGACAAACAAGAGGCCAATGCAAATCATCGCACACAAAACGGCGATGTCTTTGGCCCCCTTTCGAAACAAACAAATCGCTCCGCCAATCGAAAAGAAAAGAATCGGCATGTACAAAAAAATGCCCCGGGAGGGCGATAACAAAAGTCGGTAGGCGTTGATGGGAGAGATCTTCCCGAACAGCCCGCCGGCAAGCTCCGGATCGATGAACACCGTGCTGCTGAACGATGGGGCAATGGCAATGGCGGAGCCGAAGCAAATTTTATTGTAGACGAGCAAAAACAGGAGCGAGGGGAGGCCTCCCAGTATGACGGGCACCAGCCGCCGCCTGTGCTCGGTCTTCAAAGCCAAGAACAAAGTCATGATCACCACGGGGAGACCAGCCAAAAAATCGCACAGAACGGCGAGGCCCATCGCGATCCCGGCAAGAAGATCTGATTTGCTGGACTTGTGGCTCATGAGAACCCAGGCAATCAGACAAAGAGCGGCGGCTGTAGCGTGTCCCCAGAGCTGAGAACTAAATGGAAACATCAATGTCCCAAATGCATAGATCATTGAAAGACCAAAAGCCTGGATGGGGGCCCCGGGATATCTGGTCAACAACCAGGACAAGAATAAAGCTGCGGACAAGGCAGTAAAGAAGACGGATACAAACAGATTGATCAGGAAGGCATTCCATTGGGCGGCATCAAAGGCAGTGGGATCCAGGCCCAGCAGCCTTTCTGTGTGGTAGAGAACGAAATAGACGGGGATCCCAAGAAGCATCGTACCGGGAGGTTTATTGGAATAGTAGTTGCCGTCATAAACAGCCCAGTCGCCTGTGTTGATCCCCCGTCTTGGGTGGGTAATGAACTGATTGATGGAGAATGTCGGAGTATCCGCAGACTGTGGCTCTACGACGGAGTAAATACTGTCGAGTCTTGCGTTTTGATTCCAACCCGAGCCATTGTAAAAATAGGCATGCGTCAGCGCTACGAAGAGACCAAAGCCAAGCAGCAGCTGATTTCTCTCACTAAACTGGCGAAGATTGAAAAACACACCTCAAGGATACACCACGACGAGAAGAGGATAATCAAGCCGCAATTTCCTAGCGAAAGCCGGCAACGGGTCTCGTTACCGGTGCCATTGCCAGACCCCACATCGTGCAGGAGTGACCGGACGGATTCCGGTTGGAGCGGCGATTCCCCCGGACCAGTGCAGTAGAATCCGAGATGCCTCGGTGCCCCATCGAGCGCGTACCGGAGAAGGGAACCCCCCGATGAACTTCGAACACAACGAGCGAACGCAATTCACGCTGGCGCGCATTCGGGATTTCATGGAGAAGCACATTCGCCCGAGTGAGGAGATCTTCGATCGCCAGCTTGCGAGTTTCGGGAGTGATCGCTGGCAGATTCCGCCGGTCCTCGAGGAGCTCAAGGCGAAGGCGCGGGAGGCCGGCCTCTGGAACTTGTTTCTCCCGGACAGCGAGCGTGGTGGCGGCTTCACGAACCTCGAATACGCCCCGATGTGCGAGGCGATGGGGCGCAGTGGAATCGCATCGGAAGTCTTCAACTGCTCGGCGCCCGACACCGGCAACATGGAGGTGCTCGAGCGCTACGGCACCGAGGAGCAGAAGAAGAAGTGGCTCGAGCCGCTCCTCGCCGGAGAAATCCGCTCCGCGTTTGCGATGACCGAGCCCGAGGTCGCGTCCTCCGATGCGACTAACATCCGAACCGAGATCCGCCGCGACGGCGACGAGTACGTGATCAACGGACGCAAGTGGTGGACGTCGGGGATCCTCGACCCGCGCTGCAAGATCCTCATCGTCATGGGTCGGACGAATCCCGACGCGCACAAACACGTGCAGCAAAGTCAAATTCTCGTCGAACGCGATGCTCCGGGCGTAAAAATCGAGCGCCATCTTCCGGTATTTGGATACGACGACGCCCCGCATGGCCACGGTGAGGTGCTCTTCGAGAACGTGCGCGTGCCCGCTTCGAATCTGATTCTCGGCGAGGGGCGCGGCTTTGAAATTGCCCAGGGCAGGCTCGGACCGGGCCGGATTCACCACTGCATGCGGACGATCGGCGCCGCCGAACTCGCGCTCGAAAAGATGTGTGCGCGATTGTTGAGCCGCGAGGCCTTCGGCAAGCGGATCGCCGAACACTCGGTCTGGGAGGAGCGCGTGGCCAACGCCCGGATCGAGATCGAATGTACGCGTCTGCTCACCTTGAAGGCCGCGTTCATGATGGACACTGTCGGCAACAAGGTCGCGCGCGCCGAGATCGCAATGATCAAGGTCAAGGCTCCGCTGGTGGCGCTGCAGGTCATCGATGACGCCATCCAGGCATTTGGCGGCGCGGGTGTGACGTCGGACTTCGGTCTGGCCAGGGCCTACGCCAACATTCGCACACTGCGTCTCGCCGATGGGCCAGACGAAGTCCACCGCCGCACCATCGCTCGGCTCGAGTTCCGAAAGTCCAAGGAGAGTTCGGACAAGCAGGCCGGGAGATAGCCGGGGCATGAAGCTCGCATCCAAGCACGCAGTGGTTACGGGAGGGGCGGCCGGCATCGGACGAGCCCTGGTGCGAAAGTTTGCTGCGGAAGGTGCGCGGGTGGTCGTGGCGGATCTCGACGCCGATGGGGCGGCCGAAGTGGCGGCCGAGATCGGGGGATTCGCGGTTGCGGTCGACGTCAGCGACGAATCTTCGCTGCGTTCGCTGGTCGAGCACGCCGAGCAGGAATACGGCGCCGTCGATCTCTTCTGTTCGAACGCCGGCATTTTCCTGCCTGGGGATGTCGAAGTCCCCAACGAGCAGTGGCAGCAGATCTGGGAAGTCAACGTGATGGCCCACGTCTATGCCGCGCGGGCCGTGCTGCCTTCGATGCTCGAGCGGGGCGAGGGATACTTGCTCAACAGCGCCTCCGCGGCCGGGTTGCTCACACAAATCGGTTCGGCACCGTACGCCGTGACCAAGCACGCGGCCGTCGGCCTGGCGGAGTGGCTCGCCGTCACCTACGGCGACCGGGGTATCAAAGTATCGGTACTCTGTCCGCAGGCGGTGCGCACCGCAATGACCGCCGGTGTCGAGGGGGGCGGCGTTGCGGGCGTCGATGGAATGCTCGAGCCCGAGGCGGTTGCGGATTGCGTCGTCGAGGGGCTCAGCGAGGAGCGCTTCCTGATCTTGCCCCATCCGAACGTTGCAGAGTACATGCAGCGCAAGGTCGCGGACTACGATCGTTGGCTCCGGGGGATGCGCCGCCTACAGGCTCGTTTCGAGTCCCCCTGATCGAGCGCGCGGCAACGGACCTCAAACTCTCTGCGCTCAGCCGGCCACCTTGACCAGCTGCTTGCCGAAATTCTTGCCCTGCAGCATGCCGCGAAAAGCGTCGACGGCCCGATCCAGACCTTCCACTACCGACTCCCTGTATTGGAGCTGGCCGCTCTTGATCCATTCCGCCAGGCGCTGCGTCGTTTCAGCGTGCTCGTCTTGCCACTCGAAAACGAGAAAGAAACGGTGCTCCGGCGGTTTTTCCAACGCCCCGAACACACCGAAGGGCGAATCGGCACTCGCCAGATCCGTAGCATTGTACTGTGACACGTAGCCGCAGATCGGAACCCGTGAACCCGAATTCAACAGCGGGGCGACTGCTCGAGTGACATCACCGCCGACGTTCTCGAAGTAGACATCGATCCCTTTTGGACAAGCGTCAGCCAGATCCGCAGCCAGGTTGCCGGCTTTGTAATCCACACAGGCGTCCAGGCCCAGCTCATCGACGACGTATCGGCACTTGGCCTCGCCACCGGCGACCCCCACGGTTCGGCAGCCGATCATCTTGGCGACCTGCCCCACCACGGAACCCACCGCGCCGGACGCGGCCGACACCACCACGGTTTCTCCAGCCTGCGCTTTGCCGACCCGTGTCAATCCCATGTAGCCGGTGCGGCCCGGCATCCCCGCCGCTCCCAGAAATACCGAAAGCGGCAAGCCGCCCGGATCCAACTTGTGCAGCATCTCGGTCTGCTCGTTCGCCACACTGTATTGCGTCCAGCCCGTGTAGCTGGTGACGTAATCGCCGACGGAGAACTGGTCCGAACGGGATTCGACGATCTGCCCGACGCTTTCGCCCTTGATCGCTTCACCCAGGACCATCGGCGGTACGTAGGATTCCGCGTCATTCATATTGGGGCGCATATAGGGGTCGAGCGACAACCACAACACCTTGATCAGAAACTCACCGGGCTTCAATTCGCGGACAGGCTCGGTTTCCATCCGAAAGTCTTCATCCTGGACTTCGCCGTGAGGGCGCCGGGCCAGCACGATGGTACGGTTCTGATAATCAGACATGGGGTAGTCCTCCGTGATCTGCTGCCATGGTGGACCAGATGAAGCCGTCTGACCAACCTTCGCCCCCGACGCCCCCCGTACGGCGCGGCGCGAAAGTCCGCGCCGTGCAGCCCAGCTCAGCTTGTTGTCCCTATGCTCCCCCGTACCGAACGTAGTCAAAAATCCCGCTTCTTTGTCGTATCCGCGAATCGTGTGGTTGATGGTGATAGAGTGTTTAAATTCGAGCACAATCCAAAGTAACTGTCGACAGGACACGATCTAACGTGACAGAGCAAGATCTGAAGCGGGCACTGCCCACCAAATTCGTACTTGCTGTTACGATTGGCGGCATCATTGGTCTCGGCATCTTGCGCGGCCCTGGTGAAATCGCAGAGGTCATTCCTGACCCTTTTTTCTACCTTGCACTTTGGTTGTTTGGCGGCTTGTTCGTTCTATTGACCACTGCTGTAGCCGCCGAATTGGTTGGCATGACGCCGCGCTCCGGCGGTACCTATCCACTCATTCGCCGAGCATTTGGACCGTACCCTGGATTCGTAATTGGCTGGGTTGACTGGCTGAGTTACGCCGCAGACATCGCCCTCAAGGCGGTCGTCATACTGGAGTTTGTTGCGATTCTATTTCCTGAAGCGGCGGCATGGCGTACGGCGCTGTCTATCATCGTGACTACGGTGTTCGCCGTCTTTCAGTTGCGCGGAATCGCCTTGGGTGCCGTTATTCAGGAGTTTATGACGGCGGCGATAGGACTAGTTGTCCTCGGACTGGCGCTGTTTTTGTTTTTTGTAGAAGCACCGGTTATCAGTGCCACGGTATTGATGCCCGCGAATACAGGGCTCAGTGGTTGGAGCCTGATGCTCGCAACAATCATTTTTACCTACGACGGTTGGCTTTATGCGGCTTACTTTACCGGCGAAATCGAGGGTGGCGCCGGAGCCGTAGCGCGCTCGAGCATCAAGGGCGTCATTATCGTGATCGCGTTGTATATGTTGCTGAACGTCGCAATGGTGAAAAGCGTAGGGTTGGCTGCTCTGGCGGGCAGCGATCTGGCTCTGGCACATGCTCTTGAACTTGTTGCCTCACCAGCAGTTGGCAACGCAGTTGTCGTCGTCGCCATCGTGATTCTGCTGAGCCATCAAAACCTGGGTTATATGGGAGCACCGCGAGTTCTTCACGCGCTTGCGGTGGATGGTTTTGCGGCGCAGCGTGCACAAAAGGTCGGGAAGGGTGGCAATCCGCTATTCGCCGTGTTGGCCACCTGGTTGCTCGCTATTGGCCTCATTTCGCTCGGTGGATTTGAATCCCTATTGCTCCTTTGTGTGTTTTTCTATGTACCTCTTTACCTTGCACTGATTATCGGCGTGCTCATCCTGCGCAAGCGCGAGCCTGATACCGAGCGCCCGTTCCGAGCCTGGGGCCATCCTTACAGTACGATCGTGTGCCTGATCGGATGGGCATTAGTTACTTTGTTTCAGGCGTATGCGGAGAGGGAGACCGCAGTATATGCAGTCGCAATGACGGCCGTGTCCTGGCCCGTGTACCGGTATCTCGTTCGCAAATGAGGGCGCGAACTTCCCCTGAAAAATGGACACCCCGATAAGGGCCTACAATGGCCCATCGAGGTGCCGGTGGCTTGAATCGCAATTTCACACGACGCCTGATAAACCTTCTCATGGAACAGTTGGATAACGAAATGTCATGATGCTGGTGTGTCCTCAGAATCGATTTGCGGTCGCGGCCGATCTTCCGGCCGGTCTTTCGTTGTGGATGTGATCGCCATGCAGCGGCGCTGGATCGGCAAAATCATGCTCATGCTCGCGATGCTCATGATGAGCTTGCTGTCGGTGGAACTCGTGCTCAACTACTACGCCAATCAGGTCGAAAATCGCCCTCGCCGCTATCAGTTCGATTCACGGCTGGGCTATGTGTTTCGGCCCAATCTCGATGTGGTCATACGGAGCAGCGCCGGTGAACTCTACGAGTTCCGAACCGACGAGCAAGGCTACAGGATTGCGGGTGTACCCAATGAGCACGTCCCTGCTGCTCATCGGATGGAGATCATTGGTGATTCGTTCGTGGAGGGATCCGGCGTTCGCATCGAGGAACGCTTTGACTACACGATGCGGAAGCTCTTGCCCGATTGGGATATCCGCGCCCGGGGCTGCGGTGGCTATGGCACTGATCAGCAGCTCCTGGCGGCGCAGTCGCTGGACACCACCTCCAAACAGGCCGAAATTGTGGTGCTCGTGACCTGTGGCAACGACTTCCACGACATTCTGCGGCGCAGCCACTCGGCGCGGCCCAAGCCCTGGGCAGAACTTCGCGGCGAGAAACTGCTATTCCACCCTCCCCAAGTGACCCTTTTGAGTCGGCTGCGGGATGTATCGTACTTGGCCGAAATGATCGCCCGGTTGGGACAAACCAGAATCAAGTTCAACACCGCGGTGTTGGCTTCCAGCGCTCCACTCTACACCCGCATTGTGCTCGCCCTGCGCCAGGAATTTCCTTCCCATACCCACTTCGTGGTGGTTCACCACTCCGATTCCATGGCCGAGGGTGTTGATTTGGCGGTGGCCTTTGCCGCATTGAAAGCAGAAGGCATCCCGGTGCTCGCACTTGACGAAAAACTCGGCACGCCAGAGTCTCGGGCAAGCAACTTCCTGGGGAAGGACGATGGCCATTGGAATGCCCAGGGGCATCGAATTGCCGGCGAGGCCATCGCGCAGTTCATCAAGTCATTGCGGGTCGGACCGATGCCTACGGAGGCGACTCCCTAGGAGTCTGCGCGGCAGAAGGCTCCTAGGCTTCGAGCGTAATTCCGGGCGCTCTACCCACCTACCGTAGGGGAAGCCCTGGACTGATCGATCTGCTCGCAGTTCGGGGCAGTCTTGCTTATGCTGCCGGAAGCCCGCATGCAAGAGTTCATCGCCAAAATCGTAGATCTCATTCTGGCCGACCATGTGGAGTGGCTCGTGCTCCCGATCATCGTAGTCGCGGGCTACGTCGTCATCCGAGTAACGAACAAGCATATCGCGCGCTTCTTCGATCGAGTGGACTACGACCGAACACTGGAAATTCTGATCCAAAGGACGATCCGGGTCTTTTTGTGGATCGTCGTGCTGATCCTGGCGCTGGCAAATGTCGGTTTTGATGTCTCTGGCTTCATCGCCGGGCTCGGTGTGATGGGCTTCATTGTCGGCTTTGCGGTCAAGGACGTACTCTCGAATCTGGCCGCAGGCGTATTCCTCCTGATGAAGCGACCCTTCAACGTTGGAGAGATCATCGCCGTGGCGGGGGTCAAGGGGCAGGTCGAGGAGGTGACTCTCTCCAGCTGTCTCGTCATCACCGAGGAGCAGCACCACGTGACGATTCCGAACGCCAAGATATGGGGCAACGCCATCCGAAACCTCTCGCGAGGCGAACCGCAAAACGAAGCATGATCCAGTTCCGCCGGAAGCCCGAGCGAAGACTCGCCTCTCTCGCCCAATCCTCGCTGGAGAGAGCCAGTGGGGGCCAGAATTAGGCTGGTGGGCCGCACCCTGTACGCGATCGAACGAAAAACTACGCTGTATCCATCCCTGGCGAGCCACGGACACATCGCGGGAATTTTGAACCCGAACATCTTTTGGACGGCTCAATCTCCGGTAGAATGCGCTGCCTAGGGAGCACATTCCGTGGCAGGGTAGATGTCGGGTCGCCGGCAAGGCGCACATACCAATCGCTGGCGCAGCCCTTCTGTCGTGGCCAAGGCACGGGATTTTTTTGGGGGGGGATGTGCACTTCGAAAAAGTCAGCATCGTGAGCGTACGACACGTAGACGCGCCGCACGTCGTGACCTCTGCCGAGATCCAGGAGCAACTCGCGGACACCATGAAGCGGCTGGGGGTGAAGTCCGACCTGCTCGAATCGGTGGTCGGGATTAACGAACGGCGTTTTTGGGACGAAGGCTTCGAGCCGAGCGATGCCGCGACCCTCGCTGCGCGAGCCGTCCTCGACGATTTCGGCCTCGATCCCGCCAAGCTCGGCACGCTCCTCAACACCTCGGTATGTCGAGACTACATCGAGCCATCGACGGCCTGCCTGGTGCACGGCAATCTCGCGCTTCCCGACACCTGCACGAGCATGGACATCGGCAACGCCTGTCTCGCCTTCTTCAACGGCATGGAGATCATCGGCAACATGATCGAGCGCGGCCAGATCGACTACGGGCTGATCGTTGACGGGGAGTCGGCACGCTTCCTGACCGAACAGACCATTGGGCGGCTGCAGCGATCGTCAACGGACATGAAGACCTTCCACGAAGAATTTGCCTGTCTCACCACCGGCTCCGGCGCCGTCGCAATGCTGTTGGCAAATTCCGAGCTCGTAGACAACAACCATCGCTTCAAGGGCACCGTGAGTCTCTCGGATACAAAGCACAACCGCCTTTGCCTGGGGCAACTCGATCGCGGCTGGACCGATAC